>JBJEKR010000032.1:0-21579 GCA_051878735.1 Prevotella sp.
TTAATTCAACGTGTACGGTTGGGAAGGCGGGCTGAAAGCCCAACAGATCATAGCCCAGGGCAACACCCTGGGTTAAAATACAACCGCAAATATCGCTCTGAAAGAGCAAAAGATTATTTTTTGGGGGACTTATCAAACACACAGGCATTTAAGTCTTTTGCCCTTGCAGGGCGTTTAATTATGCCAACAAGAAACCCAGGCCGCTTCGCTCTGCCCTGGGCTATGATCTTGTTGGGCTTTCAGCCCGTGTTCAACCGTACTACCTTAGGATAATACTCTGCGGGACGCCCACACCCCCATAGCGGCGCATTTTCAACTGTGGCACTGTAGCATGTAGCGCTTTTACGACTCCTTGATGTAGGTTTCTATCTCTCGTATTACCTTCGGATATTTGCTTGAGAACTTTCTCGCAAAAAGATATTCCGACTTTAAGAGTTCATCGGCGTCATTGTCCTGCCAAGTGTATGGCTCACCCCTGCGCTGCTGTTCAGGTGAGGCACGGTTGAAGTCGATGAAGCGCATGCAACAGTGAACGCCATCCTCAAGGTCGTAAATACGTTCACGGATTTCGGGATTCGATATGAGTATGGAGTGCTTATACATCTCATCGCCACAAGTGGTATGGGCGAAACGGCGATTTATGAAATCCTCATTGTCGAGCAGATATTTCACGGCATCGCCTGTCAATGACACCCAGTTGTGCCCTGTCCTGAAGGTCAACTCATTGCCTCTGTCAATGTGTATAATGTCCTGTATTTTCAATGCAGCATGACGAATAATCTTGGCAAGCGTCACCTTCCATTTCGGCACAAACGGCGTGCGGTAGTTCCAACGCATAAGGAAATAATAACGCCTCCGTTTGCGCTCTATGTCTCCCTTGATAAAGTCGGTGAGCGGAAAGAAACCAATAAACTCCTTGCCTTCATGCTTGTCGAAAAAATCATGGATGTAGTCTTGTGTCTTGATAGGAAGATCCACACCAGACAACTTATGATAATACTGATATGGTCCATGTTCGTAAGCTGTTCTAAAAAGGTGCATCTCGGAATGTACCTGCCCTACATCACCCCACCGAACATCATAACGCTTTGGAGT
The DNA here is from genome assembly GCA_051878735.1 of Prevotella sp. Taxonomy (GTDB): domain Bacteria; phylum Bacteroidota; class Bacteroidia; order Bacteroidales; family Bacteroidaceae; genus Prevotella. The sequence continues at coordinate 1,096 of JBJEKR010000032.1, forward strand.
GAGATATAGCTTAGAAAACCTCAACTGATATAATTTTGGCATATTCTTCACCTTCTTGTCAATATGCAAGAAAATGTCGTTTCGAGGGTCATCAATGAGCGAGAGAAGCGTATTAAGCAAATCCCATTCATTATGAGCCATTATTAGGTAAGCATGTCTGTTAGTATCCATAGTAGTATATGTTTTATTCTTTTTCAACCAATTTCCCTTCCGCCTCAAGAGCATTCCAGATGGAGTAGCGGGCTTCGGGAGCCATTTGTTCTATTTGAGTGTAGAGATTACGAATCGAAGTTCGGTGCGAGTCTGTTTCATAGGGACAGAGCTTGACTTGCTTCTCGTAGCCATTCAGTTCTGCGTAAGCCATTATGTCCTTTTCCTCACAGAAGCAGAGGGGGCGAATGATGGTAAGCGGCATCTTTCGCATCTTCAACACAACAGGCATCGTAGAGAAATGACCTTGGAAAATGGTGTTCATCAATGCCGTGTGAATGATGTCGTCGTTATGATGTCCAAGGGCAATCTTGTTGCAACCCAACTCCTGCGCAAGATTGAACATCTGCTTCCGTCTATGCCACGAGCAGAGGAAACATTTCGGTTTGTGCGTTGGGATGGTCTCATCGAAAGATGTGGTCACAACGTGTAACTTTACGCCAAGATTGTCGCAAAAGCAGGAAAGATAGTCAGTTGATGTCTCATATTTCACATTCGCCATACGAACATGAATAGCCTCAACGGTGAATTTGGGCTTTATTATTCGGCTGCGTTTCGCCAACAGTTCGAGCAACAACAACGAATCCTTGCCGCCGGACAGACCAACAAGAACATGGTCGCCATCTTCTATTACACCGAAGCGACCCATCGCCTTCTTAAAGGCTTTCGTCAAACGTTGCTCAACTTCTGTCATTTCATAAATACAAGATAAACCGCACAAATTATCAAGAAGAAAGCCAATATGTGATTCCAATGCAGATTCTGCCCCTGAAACATTATGTTGGCTATAACAGCAAACACGCCAAGGCTTATGCACTCCTGTATCACCTTTAGCTGCACAAGATTGAATGGTCCTCCATTGCCCTGAAAACCAAGGCGGTTGGCTGGCACTTGACTGCAATACTCGAAGAAGGCAATGCCCCAAGAGAAAACTATCACTCCCAACAGTGGCCATTTGGAAGCAATGCCTGTCTCTTGTAGTTTAAGATGCCCATACCAAGCAAGTGTCATAAAAACATTGCTTAGTATGAGCAACATTATCGTATATAATCCGTTCATCTACTTAAAATGTTGAACATTGAAGATTGAATTGCTGCGCGTTGTATGTTCAACATTCAACTTTCAATCTTCAACTTCTCATTCATCGCAGCCGCAGCACGACGACCATCACCCATTGCAAGGATTACGGTTGCGCCACCGCGTACGATGTCACCACCTGCAAATACCGTTGGGCGTGAGCTCTGCATCTGCTCGTTCACGGCAATGGTGTTCTTGCGTCCAAGTTCAAGACCTTCGATTGACTTCGGTACAAGTGGGTTGGGCGATACGCCTACGGCAACAATCACCTGGTCAACGTCTATCGTCACCGTCTTGCCTTCAACAGGAACAGGGCTACGACGACCAGAAGCGTCTGGCTCACCAAGCTCCATCACCTGCAGAACTGCCTGACAAACAGCGCCCTTCTCGTCTGCCTTGTATTCTATAGGGTTATGCAGACAAAGGAAGTTGATGCCCTCTTCCTTAGCATGTTTAACCTCCTCAAGACGAGCTGGCATCTCTTCCTCAGAACGGCGATAGACAAGAGTAACCTCTGCACCAAGACGTTTTGCCGTGCGGCAAGAATCCATTGCAGTGTTTCCACCACCAACTACGATAACCTTCTTTCCGAGGTTTATTGGCGTGTCTGTCAGCGGATTGGCAGCGTCCATAAGGTTTACACGAGTCAGATACTCGTTAGACGACATAATGTTGATTGCATTCTCGCCTGGTATGTTCATAAAGTTTGGCAAACCAGCTCCAGAACCAACAAAGATGCCCTTGAAACCACTGTTCTCAAGCTCCTCAACTGATATTGTCTTGCCTACGATGCAGTCGGTTTGGAAGTGTACGCCCATCTTCTTCAAGTTCTCAATCTCCACATCGACGATGCGGTTTGGCAGACGGAACTCAGGAATACCGTATTTCAGCACACCTCCAATCTCATGGAGAGCCTCAAAGACATAAACGTCGTAACCCAACTTCACCATGTCGCCGGCAAAGCTCAATCCCGAAGGACCTGAACCAACGACAGCAACCTTTATGCCATTTGAAGGAGCAACCTCTGGCAGCGACATCTGACCGCTCTCTCGCTCATAGTCGGCAGCAAAACGCTCAAGGTAGCCAATGGCAACGGCTGGCTCGTTCATCTTCAAGTGCATGCAACGGCTCTCGCACTGCTTCTCCTGTGGGCAGACACGACCACAAACGGCTGGCAGGGCTGAAGTTTGCTTCAACACCTTGGCAGCACCAAGGATATTGCCACGCTCGATGTTCTTAATGAACGAAGGAATGTCGATGTTCACAGGACAACCCTCAACACAAGTTGGCTTTGCGCAGTCGAGACAACGTTTTGCCTCTGTCATCGCCATTTCAAGCGTAAGTCCCTTGTTTACCTCTTCTGTGCGAGTCGTTGCACGATAAACGGGGTCAAGCTCTGGCATCTGCACACGCTTGATGGCAGTGCGCTCCTTTGCCTTCATCGTTGCCCTTACTTCCTTACGCCATTCGGCATTACGATCTGTAAGTGTCTCTATCGACTCACACTGAGCATCATCCGAATTCGTTGCCGTTCCACAAGCACATTCCTTTTCCTCTTTGGGCGTAGTCTTATCCACTACTCCACTGAGGTGTTCAGCATAATGTTCCATTTCGTCAAGCTCCTCTTTCTTGAACGTGCCCATGCGCTTGAACATCTCGTCCCAATCCACGAGTGCTCCGTCAAACTCAGGACCATCAATGCAGACAAACTTCGTCTTGCCGCCTATTGTGAGTCGGCAAGCTCCGCACATGCCAGTACCATCCACCATGATGGTGTTGAGCGAAACATCGGTTGGGATATTGTATTTCTGGGTGGTCAGACACGAGAACTTCATCATTATTGGAGGTCCAATGGCAAACACCTTGTCGATGTGTTCCTGCTCAATGAACTTCTCGATGCCGACAGTTACGACACCTTTTTCGCCATACGAACCATCGTCGGTCATGATGATGAGTTCGTCGCTGCTCTCGCGCACCTCGTCCTCAAGAATGATAAGGTCGCGCGAACGACCGGCGATGACAGAGAGAACTCGGTTGCCCGCTGCCTTCAAGGCACGCATGATGGGAAGCATTGGAGCCACGCCCACTCCACCGCCGGCACAAATCACAGTGCCGTACTTCTCAATGTGGGTAGGATTGCCGAGTGGACCTACAACGTCAGTTACATAGTCGCCTTCGTTCAGCTCACACAGTTTTGTTGACGAAAGGCCGACCTTCTGCACCACAATGGTGATTGTTCCTCTCTCAATGTTTGCGTCGGCAATGGTCAGCGGCATACGCTCGCCCTTGTTGCCTACTCTGACAATGACAAAGTTTCCTGCCTTTCGGCTCTTGGCAATCAGTGGTGCCTCTATCTCGAAGAGGTAAACCTTCTCAGAGAATTGCTTCTTCTTGATTATTCTGTTCATCTCTTAACTCTTAATTTTTAATTCTTAACTTTTAATTCTTAACTCTTAACTTCCCTCCCTTTTATAGCACTACAATATGTATCAAGGCTAAATCTATTCAGTTCTGTAATTTGCTCTCCCCCTAAGGTAGGGGGAGTACCCCGAAGGGGGGAGGGAGTATGTCGAAGCGGCAGTCATACGCCCCCGTCACTGCGTGACACCCCCTCTATCTTAGAGGGGGAGCAAGTTTCCGCACTGCATAGAAAGGGTGAAACCTTCAATGTTCAATTTATCAAGTCACATCCCATGTATGGAACAAGGGCTTTAGGAACTCTTATTCCCTCTGGAGTCTGGTTGTCTTCAAGTATTGCTGCAACGATGCGTGGCAAGGCAAGTGCAGAACCGTTGAGAGTGTGGCAAAGCTCAATCTTCTTGTCCTCGGCATGACGATAGCGACACTTCAAGCGATTTGCCTGATAGGTGTCGAAGTTGCTGACTGACGAAACCTCAAGCCAACGTCCCTGTGCCTCGGAATACACCTCGAAGTCGTAGCATATTGCCGAAGTGAACGACTGATCGCCACCACAAAGCAACAGTATGCGGTAAGGCAGTTCAAGTTTCTGGAGCAAACCTTCCACATGAGCAAGCATTTCCTTGTGCGACTCCTTCGAGTGCTCAGGCTTGTCGATGCGCACAATCTCTATCTTCGAGAACTCGTGGAGGCGGTTCAAGCCACGTACATCCTTGCCATAGCTTCCTGCCTCACGACGGAAACACTGGGTGTATGCGCAGTTCTTTATTGGAAGGTCCTTCTCGTCGATTATCACGTCGCGATAAATGTTCGTCACTGGCACCTCGGCAGTAGGTATGAGGTAAAGGTCGTCAATCTCGCAGTGGTACATCTGTCCTTCCTTGTCGGGCAACTGACCAGTGCCGTAACCCGAAGCCTGATTAACCACCGTAGGCGGCATTATTTCGGTATAGCCCGAAGCGCGAGCCTCGTCGAGGAAGAAGTTGATGAGTGCGCGCTGCAAGCGTGCGCCCATACCAATATAAACAGGGAATCCAGCACCTGTAATCTTCACACCGAGGTCGAAATCTATAAGATTGTATTTTTTCGCCAATTCCCAGTGTGGCAGCTTTGCCTCCTTGTTCTCAGGGTTTAGTGTCCAATTGCCGACGGTGTCGTTTTCGTCACATTCCTTCAGGTTGCTCTTCACCACATGGTTGTCTTCTGCGGCTGCGCCTTCTGGCACATCGTCGTAAGGAATGTTTGGTATCTGGCAGAGCAATACGTTCAGTTCCTTCTCTGCGTTTGCCATCTGCTCCTGCAGAGCCTTGTCCTGCTGCTTCAGCTCAGCCACTTGTTTCTTTGTCTCCTCTGCTTCCTCCTTTTTTCCTTCTTTCATCAGTGAGCCAATCTTTGCAGCCATTTGCTTAGCCTCTTGCCTTGTCTTGTCGAGCTGCTGCTGCGACTCACGGCGGCGTTTGTCGATGGCAAGAACGTTGTCGATAGCTTCCTTTGCACCTGCAAAGCGTTTCTTCTCAAGACCGCGAATCACGCGGTCAGTTTCCTCTGTAATGAGTTTCAGTGTAAGCATAATTATATCTTTTTTTGTTTTTATTCCGAAATAATGCTGCAAAAGTAAAAAAAAAAAATGATTTAGCGAAAGAAAACAATAAAAAAAACACAATTAGGAGGGTGAAAGTTGAAAATAAAAAATTGAAGGTTGGAAAATTGAAAGTTGAAGGTTGGAAAATTGAAAGTTGAAGGTTGGAAAATTAAAAATTGAAGGTTGAAAATTGAATAGCTGCGCGCGGTTATTTGGCGCAGCAATTCAATCTTCAACCTTCAATGTTCAATGTAAAAGGTTCAATCTTCAACCTTCAACTTTCAATGTTCAATGTAAATTATCCCTTGATGGCAGCAATGCCAGGAAGCACCTTACCCTCGATGGCCTCAAGCAGAGCGCCACCACCAGTAGAAATGTAAGAAACCTTGTCGGCAAGACCGAACTTGTTTACACAAGCTACTGAGTCGCCGCCACCGATGAGCGAGAATGCGCCTTCAGCTGTTGCCTTTGCAATAGCCTCACCTACTGCACGTGAACCGGCAGTGAACTCCTCGCACTCGAAGCAACCAGCAGGACCGTTCCAAAGGATTGTCTTTGCTCCCTCAATGGCTGCAGCAAACTTCTCGCGGCTCTCAGGACCAGCGTCAAGACCGTCCCAACCAGCCTCGATGGCGTTTGATGGGAACACCTGAATCTTAGCGCCTTCCTTGACAGAGAATGTCTTGAAGTCGTAACCAGTGCAGCATACAGAGTCAGAACCGAGAACAAGCTCAACGCCCTTCTCTGCTGCCATCTTCTCAACGCCAAGAGCAACGTCAAGCTTGTCAAGCTCAACGATAGAGTCGCCAATCTCGCCACCGTGAGCCTTAGCAAACGTATAAGTCATACCACCACAGAGGATGAGCTTATCAACCTTGCCAAGCAGGTTCTCGATGATGCCAATCTTTGTAGAAACCTTCGAGCCACCCATGATGGCAACGAATGGACGCTTGATGTTATTGAGAACGTTGTCAACGGCTGTAACTTCCTTCTCCATCAGGAAGCCGAGCATCTTGTTGTCGGCATCGAAGTAGTCAGCTATGACAGCTGTAGAAGCATGCTTGCGGTGAGCAGTACCGAAGGCATCCATCACGTAGCAGTCAGCGTAAGAAGCGAGCTTCTTTGCGAAGTCCTTCTGGCGACCCTTCATTTCCTTCTTTGCCTCGTCATACTCAGGAGTACCCTTCTCCACGCCTACAGGCTTGCCTTCCTCCTCTGGATAGAAGCGGAGGTTCTCAAGCAGCAGAGCCTCGCCTGGCTTCAGTGCAGCCACCTCAGCGTCGGCATTGGCACAGTCGGCAGCAAACTTAACATCAACACCGAGGTTGTCGCTTACGTTCTTAACGATCTGTGCGAGTGAGAGTTCCTTCTTTACCTTGCCCTTTGGTTTGCCCATGTGGCTCATCATGATGAGTGCACCACCGTCAGCGAGTACCTTCTTAAGTGTAGGCAGAGCACCCTTGATTCGAGTCTCGTCGGTTACAATACCATTCTCGTTCAATGGAACATTGAAGTCCACACGTACAATTGCCTTCTTACCGGCAAAGTTGAATTGATCAATATTCATAATTCTTATAATTTAAATATGGTTATTATTATCTTTCAATCATTATATTCATTAGCGACCGCAAAGTTACAATATTTTATTCAATTTGCGAAACAATATAGATATTTTTTTTCTTTTTTTGTCACTTCATGCCGACGGACTATTATTTTTTTGCACCAAAAACATTTAACTTGTCACGCCAACACTTCTTCAAAATTTTCATGAACGACCTCAAGTTCTTTTCTTCGCGGAAATACATGTGCGAACAATTCACGAAGTAGAGGGGACATTCCGGATAGTGGCGTTTCCAATTCTCTATGTTCTCGCGCCATGCCCTATATAGCTTCTTCTTGAACGTGGCTTCATCTGTGGCTTCTATGGGTATCAAATCCATCGGCTGACTGACCATAACGTTTATGACTGGACCAGAATAGTTCAGCGGTGGCATTGTCGCATAAAGACGGTTGAAGATGTCCATTCTCTCACTACTGTTTGAATAGCTGAAGTCCAAGCCCAACTCCTTGTATAGAGTACGGTCATAGATGCCCTCAATGTTGAGCACCTGAAGGTTAAGTCCTTGATGCCGTTTCTGCATATATGAGGCAAAGGCTATTGACAGTTCCGCACCTATACAATAGCCTGTCACGGCAAAGATTTCCTTACCCTTGAGCGCAACGGTCACAATATCGTCATACACCTTGAACAACTCGTCGAGCGACACGTTGTCCTTGCCAATGAAATGGGTGCAGAACGACTCCAGGTTGAACACTGAAAAATGCTTCTCAAGAACAGTGTTTAGCGGCTCGTTGTAAGGATAATAGTCCACAAAACCATTGATAAACAGAATGACAGGCTTGCCCGTAAAAGTTCCCTCACTCCAGAAATAGAGATTTCGGTCTATCGACTTGACAAGTTTCCTTATGTCCTTTGCCTCCCTGACGTCATAGGTCGTGAAGAATACGTTATGTTCTGATGCCGCCTTGCCGACAAAGGCGTTGAGTTGGTCAGAAGACAAGCCTTCAGCAAACAGGTCAGAATCCAACGTCAAGTTATCGACATTCATAACCTCGCAGGCTACTCTCAGCAGTTGTTCTTCAACTGCCGTGTCGTTGTCATTGGCAACGGTGTCGAGGAATGTCGCCAACTCGGAAAGGGTGGCGTTCTTGTAAATGTCAGTAGCGCGAATGTTGATACCAAAAACCCTGTGAATGTCATACACCAATTTTATGACGGCTATTGAGTCGCCGCCCAAGGAGGTGAAGTTGTCATCGCGACCTATGAAGTCGGCGTTGGTCAGATTGCTCCACAACTTTGCCAGCATCTTCTCAGTAAGCGTTACCGGAAGCTTATAGTCTTCCATGTTCTTGACCGTTGAAGGACAAGGCAGCTTTGAGCGGTCAACCTTGCCACTCGTATTATAAGGAAAACTTTGCAAAGGAACTATCAAGGCAGGAATCATGTAGGAGGGCAAATTGTCATGCAGGAACGCAGTAAGCCCCTTGCTGTCGAACGTTGCGGCATCGGCTGTCAATACGTATGCCACCAACGTCTTGGCCTCATTGTCACCATGAACAACGACTACGACATCGTTGACTCCATGTCCGTATGTCTTAATCCTGTTCTCCACCTCACCAAGTTCAATCCTAAACCCATTAATTTTCACCTGGAAGTCAGAACGTCCAAGGAACAAGATGTGTCCGTCACTGCGGCGCATGACGAGGTCGCCGCTCTTGTATAGAACACAGTTCTTGCCCGCCGTCCTGTCTTGCTCGGAAACATAAGGGTTTGGAAGGAACTTTCGCTCATTCAGCTCCTGACGGTTCAAATAGCCACGAGTGAGCTTGACACCTCCAATGTAGAGCTCGCCTATTGCATAGTCAGGCAACATCCTCATGTCTTTGTCCAATACATAGCATGTCACACCGGGCATGTTGGTACCGATGTCGTTGATTTGCGAGCATGGGGCAATGACATTATATGTGGTGTCAACGGTATTCTCAGAAGGTCCATAGACATTTATCATCCTTCTGTCTTTGCTCCAAAACTTCATTGTTTCCTGCGTGGTTGTGTCACCACCGATGATAATGGTCGCCAACGAAGGCAGCTCCACCTGGGGAAGACTGGAGAGCATGACGGCAGGCAGCGTGGCAAGGGTAATGTCGTTGCGACGAAGGAACGAAAGCAACAATTCAGAATCCTTGCGTTCCTCGTCCAAAGGCAAGAACAATGTGCCGCCTGCGGCAAGAGTCGGGAAAATCTCCACAACCGAGGCGTCGAAGACAACATTGATAAACTGCATGATGCGCGTGTCTGAACCCAAATTGAGCAGAGAGATGTTATTGGAAACAGTATGCGCCAACATTCCGTGACTTACGGGAATGCCTTTCGACTGTCCCGTAGTTCCCGAGGTATAGATAATATAGGCTTCGTCCAGAAGCCCCACCGTTGGCAAGGCTTCCGGCATCCGGATGTCTGAAGCGGCAAGATTGGATATGTTTATACATTCCATACCGTCAAAGCACGATTCGCTCTCTTGATTGACAAGAATGAGCGACAGGTCGCAGTCATTGGCAATATGCCTAATTCGCGACAATGGATTAGTATGGTCAATTGGCACATAGGAGTTGCACGACTTCAGTATGCCCAACATGCCGACAATCGTATCAATGCCTTTAGGTATCGAAAGCCCCACCCTTCTGTGCATTACACCTCTCGAAATCAGGAAAAGCGCCAAGGCATCGCTTTGACGGTCCAGTTCTGAATAAGTTACACTTCTCGCATCGTTGACTATTGCCACCTGTTTGGGATTGTCAGCCACTCGTTCCTTGAAGGAGGCGAGAAACGTCTTTGGCTCATCGATGTCATGGAGGTAGCCGTTCTCTATGGTTTCCAATTCGACTTGCCTTTCTGCGGTAACCAACCTGATGCTGTCCAAACGTATTTCCGGACATTCCGCCACCTGCACCAGAACATATCTGAAAGTGTCAGCCACCGACCTTACGAAGTTTGTGTCAAGCCGTGGATTATGGCGAATCTCACAGCTTACCACTCCATCTGTCTCGACAGAGAGCATCAGGTCGGTAGAAAGTTCCATGTAAACATGTTTCCAAAGCCTCACCTCGCAGTCGTCGAGTTCCAGCCTCATGCTATTCAGGCTCAATGGATAGTTTATTCCCAGATTCAGTGACCGCTGTTTTTCCCCTTGCTTGCTTTGAGGCAGGAAATCGCTATGATGAATATGCGCATGGCATTTCTCGTGCACCCTGTTCTCATTGGAATAGTTCAGCAAGTCAGTGAAGGTTTCATTATCGCCAAAAATGAACTTGATGGGAAGATTGTTGATATAGGTGCCGAATAGTCGCCTGTCTTCGGGCAACATGGCTATTGAGTGTACCAACAGAAGTTCATCAATGCCCAACATTCTTGACAGCGTCAACGCCCATACTGACGAATAGACTCTGAACAGAGTGGTTTTCTTCCGTTTGCACAAGTCCTTCAGCTGAGACTCAAGTGCCGGCTCTATTGAAAAGGGATATGAGTACGACAAGCCGTCGCCCTGATCGTCATTTCCATTCTGCGGTATTGCGACACATGTCGGCACATCTGCCAAATAGTGTTTCCAATATTCCACATTGTCGTGCTTTCGTTCCTTGAGGACGTACTCCAACTCTCTGTTATATGCCTCTATGCTCTCAGTTTGTGGAAAAGGGACATAATTGCCGCATTTCAGCTGATGATAAATCTCCGACAACCTGTCAAAGAAAGGCTGTGCGGTGTTTCCATCGAGAGCCACATGGTGAACAAGATGGAACAGACAGTACTCGGCACCCGACTTGATGCAGTAAAACCTGCAAGGGAATTCTGCGCCAAGGTCAAACGGAAGCTTTGCCAACGTGTCGATGGCGGCATCTACGGAACCATACTCAGCGACATCCTTTTCGTCCATGACAAAGAACGGCACTTCAAAATCGTCAGTTTCATGAACGAAAGAAGGCACGTTGTCGCTTACCTGAATGGTTGACGACAACGGCAGATACTCAAGCATGATGTTCCTGTAGGCTTCCCTCAGCCTGGAGATGGAAAGGTTGCCACTAACGCGAAAGGCAAAGTTTATCTCATTATATTCTGAGGTTGGGGCCTTCAACACATCATCCAACCATAGTTTTTCCTGAAACAGGCTCAATCTTATGGTTTTCATCGTCAAATTGTGTATGTTAACTTAAATACGAAATTAAACTTCTGCTGTGGGATGGGCACGATAAAACTGCCTCCCTGCAAATAGTCATTATTAAGTATATTGTAAAAATCCAAGGTTCCCCTCAACTTCTTGTACTCACAGTCGAGTCCTGCATTGAGAACAGCGTATGCGCTCAACTTGTTAAGCGGGTCGGAATGTCCCGTCCCATTTACGAATATCAAGCTGGAAGTCAATGGGGCATATTGCATTGTTTGGTAAAGCATGTTTCCCTTTACGCTCATCGTCAAGTCCTTTTTCTCCAAGAAGCGATAGCGAGCCAAGGCGTTGAACTTGAAGTCGGGCACACCGTTGATGTGCGAATCGGTGACAATGTAGTTTTCGCTGTCCAAGACGCGCTGGTATGAGAAATTCATTTGTGCATACCATCTGTTTCTGTTGTAAGAGATCACGTTTTCAATGCCAAGCACCTTCAGCGAGCCAGCATTTGACAATATATCGCCAGTGGTGTTAGGATTGAAATAGATGTTGTCGCTCAGGGCGTTATAGTAAACATTACAGTCATATTTCATCGACAGTGACTTAAAGTCATGGCTGTACGACAACTGCACGGCATCCATCTTTTCGGCTTCCAGCTTGTTGCCGCCTGCGTATGTCTGGATTGTTGTGGCACGATAGAAATACGGAGCATCGACAAAAGAATGTGCATATCCCAACTTCATGCTGCTGTTGGGGGAAATCCTGTAAACCAAAGACAGACGAGGCGACAGCTCCTTGAGGTTTCGGTCGTTATACCTGCGCTTGAAGTCATAGCGAATGCCTCCATTGAAGATGAGGCGTTCGTTCAGCGACAGCTTCAACTGTGCAAATGGCGACAGATACCACTCGCTTCCCGTCAATATTGACTTGTTTGCATCGGAGAAGGTAATCAGCACACGTTCAAAATTGTCGCCGCAAATCATTGTATTGTCCTTCATGGTGTAGTTCTCAAACTGGGCGCCAAACAGCAACGAGCCTTTCAACTCCTTGTGATTGAAAGAATAGCTCGACTGGAAAATGCCTCCGTAGGTGTAGTCGTTCCACGCCTGAACCTGATACAAGCCGTATTCGCAAGTGCCTTCGGGTGCAGGTCCGAATTCGATTATCTCGCCGGGACCTACGGGCATGATTCTGCCTTCCGGCAAAATCGTGTCACCACAAACGTCATAGTTTGAGCAGCTTTCCATGTCAACGTACGCCTGAATCTTTGCCGACCATTTCTGCCATGATTTCTCGTAGGATAGTTCCAAGTGTGTGCTTTCCCGCGAGTGTCCCGGGGTCGCGCCGTTAATCTTCCTGTACTTCTCGTAGGAATAGGGTGCGAGGTGAACCAGGTTGGAATATGCAATCACCCTCTTTGAGCTTTGGGTGTTGAACAGGAAACTGAAGTTGTTCCATTTCGCCATTATGCCAATGTCGTACGACGGCTTGTGGTTGTAGCCTTCCAGATACATGTAGCCCGACGTTGGCACCATGCCATAATGCTCCTTGTCGCCGGGGTTGACTTCGCGTTTCTCCCCTTCCGACGAATAGACTGACGCCCAGGCAAGGAAGTCGATTCCGTAATAGCTCTTTCCCATCAGGAAGTCGGCAAGATAAGTATTGTCGTTGCCTATTCCCGTCGAGAACTTTATGCCATCGACGTCGCCTCCTGTCTTGGTGATGATGTTTACCACAGCTGTCAACGCCACGTTGCCATAAAGCGAAGAGGCGGGTCCTCGCAACACTTCTATCTGCTTTATCTTCTCAAGGCTCGTTCTGAAATCCGGTTGCTCTGAGTTCGTCGTCCTGCTGTTCAGTCGGTGTCCGTCGAGCATTACCAGTATTTTCTCCTGCGTCGAAGAATACACTCCGTGCATTGCCACATTCGACTCAAGTCCCTCGACCTTTGTCATTCCGGGAACGAACATCACAAGCAGGTCGCTCAAGGTCTTCGCTCCCGAAGCCTTTATCATGTCCTCGGTGATGAGCGTCACAGGCACTGGGGCTTCCTCAATGGACTCAGCCTGCTGCGATGCTGTGATAATGGTGGCACCCTTGCCGCTTTTCATCGTCTCTATCATGTCGGCAAAGCGTATTGGGTCGGTGAGGCTGACGGTATAGTAAGGGTTTTCCTTCAGCAGCAGGTTGGCATAACGTTTCGCAATGTCACTTTGGTCCTTCTCCATGTAGCAGAGGGTCAGAAGTCGGTAGGCTGTCTCGCGGGTGCGTTCGCTGAAGCCGTCGAGGTTTGCCTCAAGCAATTCCACGGCCTCGTCGAAGCGGCCTATGCGGTAAGCCTCTTCTGCCTTCAGGCACAAATCGACGTCCTTTGCCATCTGTGCCATAAGGCACACCTGCGCCATAGCGATGATTATGGTGATTACGGTCCTTTTCATCATTATTTCTTGCTGATTGGTAAAGTGAGTGTGAATGTGGTACCGACATTCTCGGTGGAATCAAACGTAACGCTGCCGCCATGCTTGCCGACGATGATGTCGCGCGTGATCGACATGCCGAGGCCCGTTCCGTGACCTATGGGCTTGGTGGTAAAGAAGTTCTCGAACAACTTCCGCTTCACGTCCTCGCTCATGCCCGTTCCGTTATCGCTCACGGCAATGGTTATGTCGGTGTCGTCGGCATCGATGCTGACGGTCACCGTCGGCCTGTAGTCTTCCGATTCCTTGCCTGTACGTTCCCAGACGGCATAAAAGGCGTTGTTGACCACATTGAGCAAGGCGCGGCTGATGTCCTGTGGAACGACCACCGTCATCGGAACGTTGGGCTTATAGTCCTCTTCGATGGTGACGTTGAAGCCATTGTAGTTAGCGCGCATGGCATGGTAGGCAAGCCACACATACTCGTGCGAGAGGGCGGCGATGTCGGTAGGCATACGGTCGTCGGCCTTTCCGCGTGAATACTGCAGTATGTTCTGTATGATGCTGGTGGCACGCTCCCCGTGCTCCTTTATTTTGGCAAGGTTCTCGCGCAGGTCGTCCATTATGTCGTTGATGTCGTCGGCATCGTCTTCCGGCAACTTGTCGATGTTGTCTTCAAGGTCCTCGCCCAGGTCGTTGAGCAGAGTGTCTGAAAGTTTGCTGAAGTTGATGACGAAGTTCAGCGGATTTCGTATTTCATGCACGATGCCAGCCGTCAGCAGTCCCAACGAAGCAAGTTTCTCCTGTTGTCTGAGTTGTTCGTGAAGTTTGTTCAACTCCTCCTTTAGTTGTTCAACAGTTTCCATATCTTCAAATGTTTTGATGGTTTCTATCCTTTTGTTTCAGCGGAAGCACTATTGTAAATCGCGTCTCCACTTCCTTCACTGAGTCAACAAGAATCTCGCCTCCGTGGTTGAGCACGATCTCGCGGCTGAGATACATTCCCACTCCCACGGCCTCGGCTGTCGTCTTGGTGGTGAAGAACGGGTCGAAAATCTTGTCAACGATAGCCTCCTCTATTCCAATGCCGTTGTCGTAGATTGAGATGAGCAGGTTGTCGGCGGCGTTGTCGATGTTCAGTTTCAGTCGCAGCACGGCGTCGTATGCCTTCTGGGCGTACTTCTTCCGCAGTGCGTAGATGCTGTTGCCTATCATGCTCATGATGACACGGCTTATCTGGTCGTTGTCAACTTCTGCCATTACGGCCTTGTCAATGCCAATGGCCTCGACGGCTATGTTGCACTCGGCAATTTCCTTGGCAAAATATGAGTGTGTCATCTCAATGTCCAGTCGGCAGAGCGAGGCGATGTCGGTTTCCCTAATGTTGCACTTGCGTTCCTTCAGCATTTCCTCCATTGCCTTCAGTATGCGTGTGGTGTTGATGCCATGCTCCTCAATCTTCGTAAGGTTGGTGTTGAGCATTTCCACGATGTCGAGGCAGTCGTCGTAGTTGTCGGGAGTCATCTTCTCTTCGTCGTCTTCAAGGTTCTCCCTAATGTCCTTGAGAAGTCCGAGACTCATGTGCGAGAAGTTGTTGACATAGTTCATTGGGTTGAGTATTCTATCAACAAGTCCCTTCGTCAGCTTACCGACGGTTGCCATGCGTTCCTGGCGCAGCAGCTGGTATTGCGCAGCACCGAGGTCTTCGAGTGCCTTTTCGAGGCTGTTTGACTTCTCCTCTATCTCGTCCTTCTGCTTGCGTATTTGCGACGTGCGCTCCTCCACGATGTTCTCAAGCCGCATCTTCTCCTTCAGCAGTCGAGCCATGCGCCAGCGTACAAAGGCGACGACAAGCAATGCAAGCACCAAGACATAGACGACGAGGAAATACCAACGCAGATAGATTGGATACTGCACCGTGATGTGCAGCTTCGCCGACTGGATTTCGCGACCATAGCGGTCGCGTGCCATGACCTCGAAGGTGTAGTTGCCCGAACGGGGATTGGCAAGGGTGACGAAATTCTCGCCGCTCCATTCCGACCATCTGTCGTCGTCATGGAGCCTATAGCGATATTCGGCATTGCCAAGGGTCGAGAGCATGTCGGTTGAGAAACGAATGGTGATTGACCTCACGTCGCTGCCAAACGACAGGTTGCTGAACGGCAGCTTGGCTTCAAGCTTGTCGCCGGAGGTGAATCCGCCCCAAATGATTGAGTCGTTGTCCATCACCACTTGGCGAATGAACATCTTCGAGCGGTGCTTTAGGTCAAGGTCCTTGTATGCTGAGTTCCAACATATCAGTCCAAAGCTGCCGCCCATCCACGCATGGTCTCCATCGATGGCGAAGGAACGTACTGAAAGGTCAGCCACGGGGCGTAGCATCTCGTTAAGTGCGTTCCCGTCGGCATGGTCAGTAAACACCTTGAGGTTCTTGCCTTGGTTGTCGGAAAGCCATATCTTCCCGTCGGGTGCGGAATATACCATTAGTGGATACTTGTTCGACCTTAGCATGTTCCCGTCCTTATTGTCCTCGACAAGGGTGCCTTTTGCCTTGTCCCACTTGAACATTCCCGCGTTGCCCATCATGTAGATGTCGCCATCCTTCACGAAGATGGTGTTGTTGTATCGGTCGTCCTGGTTGGTTGACGGCGGTGTGACGGGATTAAGCTTCGAGTAGTCGCCCGTGCACCTGAACACCTGTCCGTAGATGTTTCTCATCCATAGGCTGCCGTCTTCCGCGCTGATGAAGCAGGTCGCCTTTTCCACCGTGTTCACCTTGCGGTTGACGCTTCCCGAGGCGTTGACGAGTCTCACTCCGTCTATCTCACCTACATAATATGTGCCGTCACCCACGGGCATGGTTGATATTGTGTGCGACTTTGTCAGCTGCCTCACATTTTCACCTTTTATTATATATAGACCTCCCGCAGTGGAAGCGCAGAGGTCGCCATTGCCGTCGAGACAGAGGCTCCAGCATGAGTTCGTTATGTCGCCCACCTGCCTGAACGCATTGCCGCGCTTGACGAAGAGTCCACGAAGCGTTCCCACATAAAGGCCGTTGGAGGTCTGGCATATCGAGAGCACCTCGCCAGGCAGTCCGTCAGTAGCCTTGAAGCAGGTGTAGGCAGTGTAAATGTCGGTAACGAAGACGCCATCGTCGGTAGCTCCCCAGACATTGCCATAGTCGTCAACGCTTACCGCATTGACGTTGTTGTTGCAAAGTCCCTCGCGCTCTGAAAGCCTATAAAGCTCCCTCCGCTCCTTGTCAACGACGATAATTCCACCGCCGGCAGTGGCAATGACCGTCGTCCCGTCTTGAAGGCGTTTCTTCGCGTTTATCTTGTAGCCGGCAAAGTATTCTGCATCTTCCGCTTGCTGTTTCTCTATCTTGTAGTCCTTCATCGAGTTGTCCTCGATGCCTGCCGTACCTATCGAGGTGACGATGCCGATCTTTCCGTTCTCTTCGTTTATCTCCGTCACCTCGCCGATGAATCCCTTGTTGCTTCGCGAGAATATCGTCGTCAGCGCCAGTTCGCCGTTGGCGGTGGATGTTAGATATCCGAACACATTGTAGCCGCCAACCCAAATGCGCCCCTTGCTGTCCTCAAAGAGACGGGTGATGCGGAAAATGCCTGGGGCATGTACCATGTGCCAGCGTGACTGGTCGTAGCACATGACGCCTTCGAAATTGGCGACATACACTCGTCCGAGCCTGTCGGTCAGTACGTCAAAGTTTCTGTTGTGGCCCCCATATTCCGAGGGCGTATAGTTGACGAAGAAAGGATGCCCTACAGCTGCCATTGCCGCCTGCGCAGTCAATGTCATCAACATGAGGAAGCACAATATACGTCTCTTCATAATCACTTCGCTTTTGTTTAGTTGCTCTTCAATATTGTTCGCGGTACGTTGTCGCCAACATAGTACGCCCATTCCTCGGGGGTAAAGTCACGTTTCAGGGCGAGATGAATCTGTTGTGCCATCTCGTCGGGCGATACCACTATGCGCGACACCGTGCCCGACTCGTCTCCCACGAACAGGCTCTTGGTGTCGGGCATATACAGACAATAGACCCATGTGGAATATTCGTTGAGCGACACCGGCTCTCTCTGTATCGCCGTAATGTCCCACAACTTCACCGAGTGGTCGTAGCTGGCTGAATAGACCTTGCTGCCGCTGAACTCAATGTCGGTGATGCGCGACAGGTGGCCTACCATCTTTCCTCGGCTGTAGCCCTGCTCGTCGATGATGTAGATGTCGCCCGATTCCGTTCCCACTGCCGCAACGTTGTTCTCCTTCGACCAACGGTAGGCCGTCACAATGCCCTTGACGAGAATTTCGTTCGTCGTCAGCGTCCCCTCGTCATCTATGGTCCACGACTTGCCCTTGTTTCCGAACACGATGTATGTTCCGTCTTTCTCGCCTATGGCCGTTATCTCCTGCGGAACGTCAACCGTCATTGTCACTTTGCGCTGCTTGGTGTCGAAGAAGTGCAGGTGTCGGGCTGACGCCAGCAGCAGCTTGTTGCGTGAAAAGCTGACAATGCGCGAGAAGCCGCTCGTTTCGGGCAAGGCTATGGGAGTGCCCACAATGCCATTCACCACCGTCTGCAGGTGTCCGTCGTAGGCAAGGGCATAAACCACTCCCTCATCGTCAAGACACACGTCGCGATAGCTGTATAGCGGATTGGCATCAAGCATTTTCGATTGCCATTTCCCGTTGTCGTAGCTCCACTGGCAGATGTCACCATAGCGACTGACCGAAATGATGCCTTCGCCATTGGCAAGAGGCTTTATCCTTGACACGCCTCCTTTGTGAATGGCACTTGAAGCATAGCTTCCACTGTTTTGAGTCAACGACTTCAAAATCACAGGAATATCCACGTTTCCGTTATAGTCTTTCGTAAACTTCCATGCGGCGTAGGCAAGTAACGACGAGGCATCACGATTGCCGGCAATATACTGAGTTGACGACAGCGAAGCCAGCGAACGCCCCAGTGCAAGATAGCTCAGCGTGTCGGCCACGTTGCGCGAGTGCTCGGCCTTTAGCTGAAGGCCTACGGCAAGCTCACGCTGCTGCTCTGCCATGTTTCGCGCCTCCATTGCACTGCGTGCAAATTCCTGCGCCTTGTGCTGTTCGCTTTCAGCCCTTGAACGCATCTCGTCGGCAACGTTCATCTGGAACAGTGCCTCCTCCCTACGCTTGTTTGAAATGTCCATCTGCTGGTAGGCAATGTCTTCCATCTGCTTGCTGATACGCTCCACGACGAAGGAATTGCCGTCGCGCTCCTCGTATTTCCCTATTCTGGAGCGCAGCTCCCCAAGTTCTGACAGCAGCCTGCCATTGTCCCTGTGCTGCTTGTATGCCACGGCAGCGAGGACAATGGTACTGATGCCAAGTAAATATGTTATAGCCCTGTGTTTCACGTTAGCGCATGTGTATTGTTCGACGACTCCTTATTTTTCTCTCTTTATTGCCATCAGAGTGATGTCGTCGCTCTGCGGCTCACCGCCGGCGAAAGCCACCACGTCGTCAAGTATTGCCTGGCAGATGTCGTGACTGTTCTTCTGGCCAACGTCGGCAAGAGTCTTCTCCAGTCCCGACTCGTCAAACTGCTCACCGCCGGTGTTGAACGCTTCGGTGACGCCGTCGGTGAAAAGGACGAAAGTGTCGCCTGGCTCCAGTTGCATGGTCGTTTCCGTGAAGCTGAAGTCCTCGAACATTCCAGCGACGATGTTCACGCTCATTGGCAGTGGCTCGACCTTTCCGTCGGCATGAACGACGTAAGGAGGATTATGTCCGGCATTGGTGTATTCAATCACGCCCGTCTCGACATTGTATATTCCGTAGAATACCGTGACGAACATCGAGTCAACGCTTTCGTTGCAGAGCATACGGTTTACGCAGTCAAGACACTCGTTGGTTGAAATGCCTCTCATGCCCGTGGCACGCAGAAGCGTTCGGCTGACAGCCATGAAGATGGAGGCAGGGACGCCCTTGCCCGACACGTCGGCGATGACGAAGCCAATGCGCTTGTCGTCAATCTTGAAGAAGTCGAAGAAGTCGCCCCCCACTTCCTTCGCCGGAGTCATCGTGGCATAGAGATCTACCATCTCCGAGAATTCCGGTATTGGCGGGAAATGACGCGGCAGAATGGCCTGTTGTATCTCGCCAGCAACGGCGAGGTCACTCTTTATCGACTCTAACTGCGTGTGCTCTTTCTGCGACTTTCTGACGAACTCAATCTCCTCGACAGCTTTCTCTATCGTGCGCGAGAGGTCGTCAAGGTCTATCGGTTTCGTGGCAAAGTCGAATGCTCCGTTGTTCATTGCCGAGCGAATGTTGCCCATGTCGCCGTAAGCCGACACCATGATGCACTTCAGTGCCGGATTGCGCATCTCGTTGAGCTTTGTGAGTAGTGTAAGGCCGTCCATTTCTGGCATGTTGATGTCGCTGAGGATGATGTCGAAGTCCTTTTTTTCGAGCACCAACTTCAGAGCCTCAAGTCCATTGTGGGCAAAGGAGAACTCATATTCTCCCTTGCGTATTTTCCTTCTAAAGTATTGTGTCAAGAGTATCTCCAAATCGAGTTCGTCATCGACACTAAGTATTTTTACTGCCATATTGTGTAGTTGATGAATTGACTAATACTATTTCTTTTATCAAAATTTCTGCAAATATACAAACTTTAATCCATTCGACCAAGCATTTCGCCAATTATTTTTATTCAGTTGACAAGTTAAGAAATTAAGAATTAAGAATTAAGAATTAAGAATTAAGAAATAAGAGAAGCCCCCTCCAGCTCCCCCAAGGGGGAGAGAGAAGTCGAAGGTGAAGACCCGATTGTAGGGGCAGACCGATGTGTCTGCCCGACGCCGTAAGGCGTACCACGTAGGGCTAAATCGGTGGATGTATGTCGTTCCGACATCGGGCAGACACATCGGTCTGCCCCTACAGACGGCGGTCTTGTTACTTGCGAAACTAGAATTAAGAATTAAAAATTAAAAATTAACGTGAGTTCGACGAAATTCCCTTTATATCTATGCTAACGACTGGGAGTGTG
>JBJEKR010000033.1:0-5036 GCA_051878735.1 Prevotella sp.
AGAGGTTGTAGCTGACGTTGACGGGGAAGATGTCGTCAATCAGTCGCATTGGCTTCCTGCCGTTGTGGGCTACGATGCCGCAGACTATTCCAAAACCGATGCAAGCCGCAGCCAATCGCCTCTGAATGTTGACGAATGAAGCATCAAGACGACGGCGGCGGCGCATGGCAATGACTGCCATTGCAAGCATCGGAATATATAAAATGAAGACTATTGAAACAGCTGGAATGAGATTGCCAAGAAGCTCGTTTATTTCGGTCATGTTCGTCGTAACCACATTAAGAAACATATCCACGCCTATGATTGACTGACCGAAGAGTCGGGTAAGCACAATCTGGAATGCTGCCATGAAGATGAATGGGAACATAAGCCACACCGTGCGCCCCAGTTTGCAACTCGAAGAGGCGGCAAGCCAATAGAGTCCCAAGGGCAGCAGCAAGTTGGTTGCCGCCGTCCAAAAGCTCTGATGCTCCGAAAGGACGAGTAGCACGTTGGGAATCATCATCACCACAAGGAATATGTAAAACAGCTTCTTCAAAGAACTTTTAACTCTTAATTCTTAACTCTTAATTCTTATATCAGAACGCTTCGTTGATGTTGAACAGGAAGCCCGACTCGCCCGACTTGCCGAAACCATAATCGAGACGCACGTTGACATTCTTCTTGAACTCCCATCGGTAGCCAAAGCCGTAGTTGGGCAGGATGCGGTCGAAACGCATTGCGCTGAACTTTGGGAATACACTGCCAGCACCTACCCACAGCACTATGCCGTTGCGTTTCCAAACGTGCTGACGCAGTTCGAGGGTTGTTTCGAGCTTATGCTTGTCGCGATAGCGACCCTCGTAGTAGCCACGCATGGAATGGGAGTTGCCCAGCTTTGCCATCATAGCCCACGAGGGATTGCCAAAGTTGAAGTCGCCCCGAATGTCGGCAGCCAAAATACCGCCCTTCCAGACGCTGCCATAGCCGCTGACGTTGAACGAGGTCTGCGAAAAGGCATAATCGTTGCTAAGGAAACGTGGACGGAAGCACTGGGTGACATCGATATAAACACCCCGATGGGGATTGGTCATCACGTCGCGCGTGTCATAAACCACGGAGAATCCAACTCCGAGGTTATGAGTAGTCATATCCTGCCCTTCGAGCAGTTCAGGCCGCTCTACGTCGGTAGCCTTCACATAGTCGAAGCAAGCCATAGGCCCTACATAAAGCCCCGGCACAAGTTGGAACAGGTAGCTTGCCTTGAGCTGCGTCTGCCAACGGTCGAAGTCGCTCTCGTTGTCGGCATTGCGTCCCATATCGTAGCCCATGCCCCAGAACTTGCTTGGGAAGGAGTAGAAATACACCCTGTAGTCGATGCGTTGCTTGCCTTCGGGCATGATGTGGTTGCCTCGAACACCAAGCAGATAGAAGCCCACGGTGGAAACGTCGCCATAGAGCGACACGTTAGACGGAGGCAACAGCGAGTCGGCTTGCGATGTGCGGTAAAGTCCAGCCGCTACAAGTCCAATACCAAGTTTCGTGTCGGTACTGTAGTGCGGTCCTCCTATTACGCTGAAGTCAAACTTCTTGTTCTTTTTGTTCTTATTGGCATCGTTGAAATAGTCGAGAAATCGGGCCAGTGCCGACTTCTTCGCCACCGTATCGGCGGCAACAGAATCGGTTGCAACGCTATCGTTTTGCGCCATACATTCCAAGGAGCACATCACAAAAAACATGAAGTATAATATCCTCTGTCTCATCTTCAACCTTCAAATAACTTTAATTCTTTAATACTTTAATTTCGCAAAGCGAATCAATACACCAGTTTCACATTGTCTATCCACAACGTGTTTCCTGGAGATCCGATATAGGCACCACCATGACTCGACGTAAACTGGAGAAGCATGTGGGTAGGAGTCTCGTTGGCGGCAGCCCAACCCGTTTCCTTCACCAACACGTTCACGCCCTTGGAGTTACGAGCATAGTCACACGAACGCAACGCCATTGTCTCCTTGTTGTATTTTGGATTTTTCCTTATGTCGCCATAAAGTATTTCGTATGTTGCACTATCAACCCATCCGTTTGTCGATGTCTCGTAGGTTACCACCATCGTGCCCACACGTTTAGCCGTGATGTTTCCCTTTGCATCTTCGGTACGCTTCTGCAAGAGGAATATGGTGATAGCCTTGTCCTTTCCCTTCACCTCACTGCTACCGCTGAAACCCGTCAGCTTTATACGGTTTGGTTCACCACTGGCCTTGAAGCGGTAGTCGTAGCGCAACGCCTTTGGACGCACGTTGAACGGCACTCCCCAATTTTGGTATTTCTCGCCGTCCTTTGTTCCTGTTATTGGCTCAATCATGTCGCCGAGGAAGATTGAACCAGCCGCCAGCACCTTAATATTGATAAGTCCGAGCACCTTCACCTTTTCTATATGGGTCTCCAGTCGGGCGCAATAGCCGTTGCCACGTTTCTCGCGATAGACGGTGTTGTTGGTCTTCACTATGCCAGAGACTTTTGCCATTACGTTTGACGTTCCCCAAGGCGAACCGCCCTGGTTACGATAAGGTGTGTTGCCGTCGATATGCTTGTTTGGCCCAATCTCGTAGAGAGTCTTGTCGTCGCCACCAATGACAGCCGACTCATGTATGGTACGTGTCACCCATGAGTCCATGTTGCCATATTTCAGCATGGCAACCTTCTCCTGCGAATTGGCAAAGAGAAGCGAAAGTGCAAGACATATTGTGCTAAAAAAACGTTTCATAATCGCTACAAAGTTGTTTTTATGGCACAAAATTAGCACCTTTCTCGTCAAAAAGCAATAATATGTCTTATTTTATATGTTTTTCTAACTATTGAAAACTAATTTTAAATATTCAGTTTTTCATTCTTCCTCTTCTTCCACGTCAATGTCGTCGCAGTCGATACATTTCCTTATCTCCTCAACTCTAAAACCACGGCTCATGGCATAGCGAAAGAGTTTTGTGTTCATCTCGTATTCGCTTTCAGCTTTGGTAGAGCGTCGTTTGCCTTGAAGCAGCGGTCGCAACACACTTAGCCAATCAGCCTCGTCGATGTCGTCAAGAGCCTCTTGCATGATAGACTTATCGACATGCTTCATCCACAAAGCCTGTTCAATCTTTCGCCTACCCCACTTGTTATACTTCAGTTTGTCGTTGACGAATGAGCGTGCATAACGTCGGTCGTCAACATATCGGTTGTTGACGAGATATTCGATGATTCGCTCCTGAGCATCGGCTTCGATGCCCCAACGATCCATTTTCTCTTTCATTTCGTGCGTACAATGCTCAGCCTGTGAGCAAAGCGCACCCAATTTCTGTAGTGCTTGTTCTTCAGACATAGTTTTGAAGTATTATAGAATGTTCAAGCCTTGAAGACTCCCGCAAAGGAAGCGGAAAGACTGATGTCTTGAACTCCTTTAAACTCCTTGATGTTGAGCCCTTGCGGAGCTTAAATTATATTTATTATAATGCGGTGTAACAATACGTGTAAATATCATTAGGGATATGACGCATATGACGGAGCCAACAAGATAGACCATGTAGAAAGTGAAGTGTTGGGCTATTATGCCGCTTGCCGTCACTCCTATTCCAATGCCAACGTCCCATGCCGTGAGATAAGTGCTCGTAGCCGTAGCACGCTGGTCGTGACGTGCAAGGTTAATGTAGAGTGTGTTCATTGCGGGGAACATGATGCCAAAGCCTATGCCAAGAAGCGCAGGGACGGTGTAGAACATGACGGAAGCAAGAACGACATTGTCTGCCACCAAAAAGCGACACAAACCAAGCATCAGGAAAGCTACAATCACAGGATAGTAACCTACATGAATACACTGCGTAACATATCCCCTATCCACCTGCTTGCCGGCAACGATGCGCGACAATCCCATGCCAGCCGCCATCAACGTAAAGAAGAATCCCGTAGGCACGTCGAGCTTTATCTCCGAGGCATACATTGCCACGAAATTAGTAGTGGCTCCGTAAGGTATGGAGAGCAGCAACAAGGCTATGCTGACAGGTATTCCCTTCAACAGTATGAAGCGGTCGAGCGAAACTATTGAACAAGAGCCACTTTCAGTTTTTCTCTCCCCTCTTATCTCTACCCTTTCACTTTTCTTCTTTGTCTTCACCGCCAACGCACACAGCAATCCCACGGCACTAACACCCATGCCAATCAGGAAGATGCCTGTATAGGGAACATGGCCGTGCATGAAGAGTCCCGTCATTGGTCCAAGAGCCATTGCCGTGTTGTTCATCAGCCCGTAGTAGCCAAGTCCCTCACCTCGCCTACTGCTTGGCATAATATCGACACACAAGGTGTTGCCTCCCACCGTCACGCCTCCGAAGGCTAAACCGTGAATGGCACGCAAGACGATGAACCAAATGAGCGTTGCGGCGAAGATGTAGCTCGTGAGCATCGCCGTACAAAGGAAATAGCAGAAGATGTAGATGGGCTTTCGTGGAAACTTGTCCATCAGAAAGCCAGAGAACGGACGGACAGCCAAACAACTCACCGTATAGCAGCTAAGTATTGCTCCAAGCACCGACTGCGGACAGTTGAACGTCTCGGTAAGATAAAAGGGTAAGACAGGTATTAGCAGCCAAAAACCGAAGAACATCAGGAAATTGGCTGCTAATATAAAGATGTAGCTGCGTGTGAAAAGTCTGTCTTTCATTAATTCGCTGCCTCAAACTCCTTCAAGAAGCGCGTGTCGTTCTCTGAGAACATACGGAGGTCGCTCACGCGATACTTGAGGTTGGTGATGCGCTCAACGCCCATACCAAAGGCATAACCTGTATAAATCTTGCTGTCTATGCCGCACTGTTCGAGAACGTTGGGGTCAACCATGCCGCAACCAAGAATCTCTACCCAACCCGTGTGCTTACAGAAGCCGCAGCCCTTGCCGCCGCAGATGTGGCATGAGATGTCCATCTCAGCACTCGGCTCGGTGAACGGGAAGTAGCTTGGACGCAGACGAATCTTCGTGTCGGCACCAAACATCTCGCGGGCAAACGACAGAAGCACCTGCTTAA
>JBJEKR010000034.1:0-4995 GCA_051878735.1 Prevotella sp.
GTGTATAATTTCGAAATTTCGGGTGCAAAGGTAATGTATGTTGAGCGAAAAACAAAAGAAAATAACACAATATTTGCAAAATTCGTTTCTTTTTATTACTTTTGCGCCTAAGAAATACTTGATTAACCTTATGAGCGACGAAATAGACGAAATAAAAGACAGCAGTATCCTCGACGGGGACGCGACACAACAGCACTCTGACTACAAGCCTGTAAACAGGTTTGACGCTTCTGCCGTACACCATCTCAGCGGCATGTACCAAAACTGGTTTCTCGACTACGCATCGTATGTAATTCTCGAACGTGCCGTGCCGCACATCGAGGACGGACTGAAGCCCGTGCAACGACGAATACTGCATTCAATGAAGCGAATGGACGACGGACGCTATAACAAAGTGGCGAACATCGTCGGACACACCATGCAGTTCCATCCCCACGGCGACGCCTCCATTGGCGACGCACTCGTGCAGTTGGGACAAAAAGACCTGCTTGTAGATACTCAGGGAAACTGGGGAAACATACTCACCGGCGACCGCGCGGCAGCACCACGTTACATCGAGGCTCGACTGTCGAAGTTTGCCATCGACACCGTGTTCAACCCGAAGACCACTGAGTGGCAGCTGAGTTACGACGGACGAAACAAGGAGCCGATAACGCTGCCCGTGAAATATCCATTGCTGCTGGCACAGGGAGCCGAAGGCATTGCCGTAGGCTTGTCGTCGAAGATTCTGCCTCACAACTTCTGCGAGTTGTGCGATGCCGCCATTGCCTACCTGCATGGACAGCCGTTCCAGCTCTTTCCCGATTTCCCTACGGGCGGCAGCATCGACGTTAGCCGCTACAACGACGGACAGCGTGGAGGTGTGCTGAAGGTGAGGGCGAAGATAGAAAAACTCGACAACAAGACGCTCGTCATTCGTGAGATTCCATTTGGTAAAACTACCACTACGCTCATTGACTCCATTCTGAAGGCAATAGAAAAAGGCAAGATAAAGGCTCGTAAGGTTGACGACAACACAGCGGCAGAGGTGGAGATACAGGTGCATCTCGCTCCAGGTATTTCGTCAGACAAGACACTTGATGCGCTTTACGCCTTCTCCGACTGCGAGGTGAACATCTCGCCAAACTGCTGCGTCATTGAGGACAACAAACCGAAGTTCCTCACTGTGAGCGACGTGCTGCGCCATTCGGCTGAACACACAAAGGACCTGCTACGCAAGGAGTTGGAGATACGCAAGGCTGAACTTATGGAGCAGTATCACTTCGCTTCGCTCGAAAAGATTTTCATCGAGGAACGAATCTACAAGGACAAGAAGTTTGAGCAGGCACCGAATGTCGATGCCGTATGTGAACACATCGACGACCGACTCACGCCTTACTATCCGCAGTTTGTTCGCGAGGTGACGAAGGACGACATTCTGCGACTCCTGGAGATAAAGATGCAGCGCATATTGAAGTTCAACAAGGACAAGGCCGACGAACTCATGGCACGCATAAAGGCTGAGATAGAGGAGATCGACCGCGACCTCGCCAACATGGTGGAAGTGACAGCCAACTGGTTCCAGTTCCTAAAGGACAAGTACGGCAAGGACCATCCGCGCCTGACTGAGATACGCAATTTCGACACCATAGAGGCTACTACGGTGGTTGAGGCTAACGAGAAACTCTACATAAATCGTCAGGATGGATTCATCGGCACAGGGCTTAAAAAGGACGAATTTGTCTGTAACTGCTCTGACATCGACGACATCATCATTTTCTACAAGGACGGAAAATATAAGGTTATCAAGGTTGCCGAGAAAATCTTTGTCGGCAAGAACGTGCTCCATCTTGCTGTATTCAAGAAGAACGACAAGCGCACCATCTACAATGTCGTTTATCGCGACGGAAAGAAAGGCGACTACTTCATAAAGCGATTCAACGTCACGAGCATTACGCGCGACCGTGAGTACGACCTCACGCAGGGCACACCAGGATCACGCGTCATTTATTTCACCGCAAACCCCAACGGCGAGGCTGAGGTAATAAAGATAACCTTCGACCCGTCGGAGAAGAAGAAGGGAAGCATCTTCCTCGACAAGGATTTTTCCACTATTCTCATCAAAGGACGTGCCTCGAAAGGAAACCTGCTGTCGCGCAACTCCATTCACCGCATCGGCTTGAAGAGCCACGGACACTCTACCCTCGGCGGACGCAAGGTGTGGTACGATCCTGACGTAAACCGACTGAACTACGACGAGCACGGAACACTGCTCGGCGAGTTCTTCGATGGCGACTCAATCCTTGTAGTCTTGAAGAACGGCGACTACTATCAGACCAACTTCGACGCAAACAACCACTACGAGGACAACATAGCCATCATAGAGAAATACGATGAACACAAGGTGTGGACTGCCGTCCTCTTTGATGCCGACAACGACGGCTATCCTTACCTAAAACGTTTCACCATGGAGGCAACAAAACGCAAGCAGAACTATCTCGGCGAGAATAGCGCCAGTCGTCAGGTGCTGCTAACGGGTGAGATTTATCCGCTCATAAAAGTGACCTTCGGCGGCAACGACGCCTTCCGTGAGCCACTGGAGATTGATGCCGAACAGTTCGTCGCCGTAAAAGGATTCAAGGCGAAGGGAAAGCGCATCACTACTTGGCAGATAGGTTCTATCGAGGAACTTCCGCCAATACGCTTTCCCGAAGAGAGCCAAGAGAGTGCCGAAGACGCTGAGGACTCTGAATTAGCCGAGAATCTCGACCCCGATGCAGGCAAGAGCGAACAGCAAGTGCGCGACGAGATAACAGGTCAACTTAATCTTTTCACTGATGAAACATAAAATTTTCCTTGCGCTTTTTCTGCTGCCGATGTGTGCATTGGCGCAGACCGAACGCAAAAACACCTATATGATAGGTATCGGACCGACTGAAATCTACGACACCTATCTCTCGCAGGAGCATTTCAGTGGCACGGGAATGACGTTCCTCGCCACCATGCAACGCTCCAAGGCCGACCGCCATTGGTCAACGTTGATGGAGCATCAGGCACATCTTGCCTCAGCAGAGGATCGTAGTGGCGATTCCAATGAACTATAT
Organism: Prevotella sp.; assembly: GCA_051878735.1. Classification (GTDB taxonomy): domain Bacteria; phylum Bacteroidota; class Bacteroidia; order Bacteroidales; family Bacteroidaceae; genus Prevotella. The sequence goes on from JBJEKR010000034.1 coordinate 3,084, forward strand.
GGCGACTATTCGTTCTTCTTCGGACGTCTTCGCCGTTTCGACCTCCTTCCTGCTCTTATGGTGGAGCTGGGAGGAATGGCTGTTGTCAACGCAGGGTTCATTTACAACACGTCGAATGGAAACAATCCCGCCCAAGGCAGGCTGAGTGTAGATGTCATGCCCACGGTCGCTGCCACCTGGAATTTTACTCTCTTCCATCGTCAGACAGCATTGCGCTACGAAACTCAGCTACCCCTCGTGGGAGTGATGTTCAGTCCTAACTATGGGCAGTCGTATTATGAGATTTTCTCGCGTGGCAACTATGACCACAATGTCGTTCCAACCACGTTCGTCTCCGCACCAAAGATGCGTCATCAGCTGATGGCTGACATCAACATCGGACCACTTACCACCTTGCGTCTTGGCTATCTTGGAGATCTTCAACAGTCAAAGGTCAATAACCTAAAGTCGCATGTTTACTCCAATCATTTCATGATAGGTTTCGTCAAGCGCTTCACCATAACAAACTTACGCCCATGAGACATCTCCACACCTTATATTATTACATAGTGCTACTTTTACCGTTGTTGGCAGTTTCTTGTGTCGATGATGACGAGTACGACGACACCCCAATGGGAAATTTCGAAGCCCTGTGGCACATCATCGACGAGCACTATTGCTATTTCCCCTACAAGAGCCAGCAATATGGTCTCGACTGGAACAAAGTTTATGACCAGTATAAGGTACGTATTTCCAACACACTTACACGTGACCAGCTTTTTGAGGTGTTTAGCGACATGCTTGCTGAGTTGCGCGATGGTCACGTCAATCTCTCATCGTCCCACGATGTAGCACGCTATTGGAGTTGGCATGAGGATTTTCCCGCCAACTTCAGCGACACGCTCCAACGTCGTTATCTCGGCACCGACTATAAGATTGCTGCAGGAATGAAGTATAGAATACTCGACGACAACATCGGCTATGTCTATTATGGCAGTTTCAGTACTGGTATAGGTGAAGGAAACCTCGACGAGGTGCTTATGAGCCTCATGCTTTGCAAGGGACTGATAATAGACATTCGCGACAATGGTGGAGGCTATCTGAACTATGCAGAGAGGTTGGCATCGCGATTCTTCACTGAACGAAAACTCGTGGGATATATTCAACATAAGACGGGAAAAGGCCACACCGATTTTTCGCCTATGGAGGAGCAATGGTTGGAGCCTTCGGCAAACTTACGCTGGTATAAGCCTGTATGTCTATTGACCAATCGCAGCGTATATAGTGCTGCCAACGAATTTGTCAAATACATGTCTGTGCTTCCCAACGTCACCATCGTGGGCGACAAGACGGGTGGGGGAGGAGGAATGCCAATGAGCAGTCAGTTGCCCAACGGTTGGATAGTGCGCTATTCGGCAATACCTTCCTACGACAGTCAGGGTAACGACATTGAGTTCGGCATCGATCCCGACGTTCCGGCAGCCCTTGACGATGCTGATTTCCTACGTGGTGAGGATACCATTATTGAGACTGCTCGCCGCATATTGAGACAGTGAGAAATAAAAAAATACGAATTAATTTGCACAATTCGAATTTATTTGTTACCTTTGCACCCGCAAAGCGCACCTGTGGCGGAATTGGTAGACGCGCCAGACTTAGGATCTGGTGTCTTTGACGTGTAGGTTCGAGTCCTATCAGGTGTACAATGTAAAAGGCCAAATGGTTGTATTTCAACCGTTTGGCCTTTACTTATAAGAGATCTCCAACGAAATGTATCCTAAGGTGAGATGGTTTATGGGTCAGTAGAAAATTAGTGGGGATAAATTTCTACAGACCTCATCACCGCGCCTCACGCCCGAAAAGTTGGCTGCCTTCGAAAATGACTATTCTCAAATCCACTTGATGGGACATCGTGCCGACGCATTCACGGAGA
>JBJEKR010000035.1:0-4902 GCA_051878735.1 Prevotella sp.
CTTCCTACACCGTCATTATCTCCTTGTCCTTGGCGGCAAGAAGTTCCTCGACATTCTTTATCATCTTGTCGTGAATCTTCTGGAGGTCGGCCTCAGCATCCTTCTCAAGGTCCTCAGACAGTCCATCCTTGATGGCTTTCTTCAGCTTCTCCTTCACGTCGGCGCGTATGTTTCTGATCTGCACCTTTGTCTGCTCACCCATCTTGTTGCACTGCTTTGCCAGTTCGCGGCGGCGCTCCTCGGTAGGCTGTGGAATGCCGAGACGGATTATCTCACCGTTGTTCTCTGGCGTAATGCCCACGTCGCTATCCATTATCGCCTTTTCTATGGCACGAATTTGCTTCTTGTCCCAAGGACGGATGGCTATGGTGCGTGCATCGGGAGTTGACACGTTAGCCACTTGGTTCAATGGAACCATCGAGCCGTAGCTATCTACCTTTACGCCTGCGAGGATGGCGACGTTGGCGCGACCCGCACGTACACGAGAGAGTTGCTCCTCAAGATACATGACGCCCATCTCCATCTTCTCTTCTGCCGAGTTTAATGTTGCTTTTACGTCTATCATAATATTCTAAGTTTATATTCGGTTTTGCAAATTTAGGGATAATAGTTTAAACTACCAAAAAAAATCGTGCAAAATTGCGAAAAAATCATCACTTCCCTCTATATAGATAATGTGTAAACGTCAAAAAATGGCAATATACCACAATCGTGGTATGTCAAATAACCTATATGTGCTATTTGCGGTATGGGATTTTTGCAGTAATTTTGCAGCGTGAAAAATAGAATATTAACAAATAAAAAACATAACGATTATGAGTAACAAGAAATTGCATTTCGAAACACTTCAGCTCCATGTTGGTCAGGAGCAGGCAGACCCAACGACAGACGCACGCGCCGTGCCTATCTATCAGACCACGTCATACGTGTTCCGCAACTCGCAGCACGCAGCCGACCGCTTCGGCCTTCGCGATGCCGGCAACATCTACGGTCGTCTGACAAACTCCACACAGGGAGTGTTCGAGGATCGCGTGGCAGCCCTCGAAGGCGGTGTGGCTGGTCTTGCCGTTGCCTCTGGTGCAGCAGCTATCACCTACGCACTGCAGAACGTGGCACGCAACGGCGACCACATCATCGCAGCCGACAACCTCTACGGAGGCACATACAACCTTCTGGAGCACACCCTTTCGACACAGGGTGTGGAGACAACCATCGTTGACCCAGCCGACTTCGATGCCGTGGATAAGGCTTTCCGCCCTAACACCAAGGCCGTCATCATCGAGACCTTCGGCAACCCCAACGCCTCTGTTACCGACATCGACCGCATTGCAGAGATAGCTCATAGCCATAATACCATAGTGATTGTTGACAACACGTTCGGCACGCCTTATCTCATCCGTCCTATTGAGCATGGTGCCGACGTTGTTGTCCACTCGGCAACGAAGTTCATCGGCGGTCACGGAAGCTCTCTCGGCGGTGTCATCGTAGATGCCGGCAAGTTCGACTGGAAGGCAAATGCCGACAAATATCCTTCGATAGCACAGCCCGACCCAAGCTACCACGGTGCAGTGTTTGCCGACGTTGCAGGACCTGCGGCTTTCGTAACCCGCGTTCGTGCCGTCATTCTGCGCGACACCGGTGCTGCCATCTCACCATTCAATGCATGGATTCTGCTGCAAGGCCTTGAGACTCTGTCGCTCCGCGTTGAGCGTCACGCCTACAACACGGCGAAGGTGGTGGAATTCCTCGCCAACCATCCGAAGGTGGCAAAGGTGAACCACCCTTCACTCCCCGACCACCCCGACCACGCACTCTACGAGAAACTATTCCCGAATGGTGGCGGCAGCATCTTCACCTTCGAGGTGAAAGGCGGCGAGGCAGAGGCATGGAAGGTTATCGACAACCTAAAGATATTCTCTCTGTTGGCAAACGTCGCCGACGTGAAGAGCCTAGTAATCCACCCTGCTACGACAACCCACTCGCAGCTCTCACCAGAGGAACTGGAGCAGCAGCACATCTATCCGTCAACCATTCGTCTGAGCATCGGCACGGAACATATCGATGACATCATCGACGATCTTTCAAATGCCCTGGAAAGCGTTTAAAGAATTAAAAATTAAGAATTAAGAATTAAGAAACGAAGTTCGACGAAGTCAATTAAAAATTAAGAATTAAGAATTAAGAGTTAAGAAACGAAGTTCGACGAAGTTAATTAAGAATTAAAAATTAAAAGATTAAAGACATGACCAAGATAGCAAAACAACTTACGGAGCTTATTGGCAACACGCCATTGCTCGAACTGAACAAATATTCTGAGGCTAAGGGACTTGAGACTTCTATAATAGCCAAAGTAGAGTTTTTCAATCCCGGAGGTTCGGTGAAGGACCGCATAGCACTGGCAATGATAGAGAATGCCGAGAAGAACGGCGTGATAAAGCCGGGAGCAACCATCATAGAGCCTACGAGCGGCAACACAGGCGTAGGACTCGCCCTCGTGGCAGCAGTGAAAGGCTACAAGCTCATTCTGACAATGCCCGAAACAATGAGCATCGAACGACGCAACCTTGTCAAGGCATACGGCGCCGAAGTGAAGCTGACAAGCGGAGCCGACGGCATGAAGGGTGCCATAAAGGCTGCCGAGGAACTGCGCGATGCCATCCCCGGATCCGTAATACTGCAACAGTTTGAGAACCCTGCCAACCCACAGAAGCACTACGAAACCACGGGCGTGGAGATATGGAATCAGACCGACGGCAAGATTGACATATTCGTGGCTGGCGTAGGCACTGGCGGCACCGTTTCGGGCATCGGCAAGCGTCTGAAGGAGAAGAATCCTGACGTGAAGATTATCGCCGTGGAACCAAAGTCATCGGCAGTGCTCAACGGACAGCCAAGCGGACCACACAAAATCCAAGGCATTGGGGCAGGCTTCGTGCCAAAGACCTATAATGCCGAAGTCATTGACGAGGTGTTCGACGTTGACAACGACGATGCCATCCGTACAGGTCGCGAACTGGCACGCCAAGAAGGTCTTCTCGTAGGAATCTCGTCGGGTGCAGCCGCCTTCGCAGCTGCCGAGATAGCGAAGCGTCCGGAGAACAAGGGCAAGCGTATCGTCACCCTACTTCCCGACACTGGCGAACGCTATCTCTCCACCGTCCTCTACGCCTTTGATGAATATCCTTTATAATCAACGGTGATTTACCGTGTCAAACATTTCAGCAGGGCTTCGATATAGTAATAGTCGGCATAGATTATGCTGGCATCTATCTCGGAGCCCGCTGGATGATGTCCAGTGGAATGTAACAGGAAAGCTGCGTTGCGATTTTCTGAACTATAACTTGGTGAACTGAGGTCACGCACCATATTCTCGGCACATTGGCGATAGTAGTCGCCTCGCCAACCACCGACATATTCGGCAAGGTCAATCAAGGCAGAAGCGACAACACACGCAGCCGAAGCGTCTTTCGGAGCATAGGGACGAGGGTCGTCCATATCCCAGCGCGGCACCCAGTCGTCGCTCGTCTCGCTGAGTCGGCGAAGATAGATGTCGGTGACCTTTTGTGCGAAGTCGAGGAACACGCGGTCGCGAGTGTATTTGTAAACCATCGTGTAGCCATAGATAGCCCACGACTGTCCGCGTGCCCACATCGAGTGATCGGCATAGCCCTGATGCGTCTGTCCACGAAGGAAATCACCCGTCAAGGTGTCATACACCGCAACGTGATAGCACGATCCATCGGGACGGAAATGGTGGCGCATGGTGGTGGCGGCGTGACTCACGGCAATGTCGTGCAGCAGTGGACTGCCGCCATTGCGCGAAGCCCAGAAAAGCAGTTCGAGGTTTATCATGTTGTCCATGATGGTGTTGTGTCCTTGGTAGTCTTTCACGTGGCGAGGCCAGCTGAGCAGCGTTCCCGCCTTTGCGTTGAACAACGTGGCGAGCGTGTCGGCAGCGGCAAGGGCAGTGCGGCGGTAGTGTTCGGGAGCCTTGTCGCCAAGAGCCTCAATGCCCTTGAGCCACGAGTTGATGGTGATGAAGCCAAGGTCGTGGTCATACACGGGGTTTGTAGCCACAAACCGCAACGCCTCGGTATATCCCTCAGCAGCGCGACGTATCTCCTCGTCGCCAGAAGCTTGATATGCCATCCATAGCACTCCGGGCCAGAATCCCGAGCACCATTCCTCCGGCTTTGCCTTACGGCAGTTCCACGTCTTGCCGTCGGTGATGTTACGTGGCATCATCGTGTAGTCATACTTACCATTGGCATCACGCAGTTGCGATAGTGCCGTCTTCACCTTTTTCACGCAATAGTCTGCCTGGGCATTGGCGTTAATCGTCCCCATGCCCAATGCAACAGCCAAGATAATTCCCTTTACATTCATTGTCTTCAATATCATTTAGAGTTATAAAATTTTAAGTTTCGCTTGTACTCAACTTCATGGAGAGTTCCTCCTTCTCTCTCACTCGGGGGGAGCTGGAGGGGACCTCTCACAGAACTCCCTTCTTTCCAAACCAACTGTCACTGACCGAAGGATAAAGGAGTTCCTTGAGCTTGGTGAAAAAAGTTGAGTATATTATATATACGCACGACCACGACGTTTTACTTAAATAACACGAGCTTTTCGAGCAAAACCATACTCATATATCATACTTGTAAATCAAACTTAAAGTATTCGTAAATCACTTGTAATCAAGGATAATTGAAAGAGAATCAAATTATAATAATACTTAACCGAATTGAAGTTTTCTCCCATTCTATGGGAACAAATTTGGGAACATTCTATAACTTTGCATCAAAAATATGTTCCCAAGATGCGGAAAATGTATATAGAGAGTGTTCACACACAGTCTTCTGTCTCAAAAGAATGTTCCAAAGACAGAGGCATGGACATCCGTGA
>JBJEKR010000036.1:0-20660 GCA_051878735.1 Prevotella sp.
AATATGAACAAGTTTGAATATAAAGTACAAGGTGTTGACTACGAAGTAGAAATAGAAGAGATGGAAGGCAACATCGCCAAGGTGTCCGTAAACGGCATTCCTTTCGAGGTTGAGCTGAAGCAACCTATAAATCCTGCCAAGGCTATAACACGTCCAAAGGTGGTTGCCCCTGTAGCAGCAGCCGCACCGGTAGCCCCTGCAGCAAAGCCAGCAGCTCCAGCAGCAGCTCCAGCAGGTGCAGGCGCAGCTGTCAAGGCTCCACTGCCAGGAACAATCTCGTCTATCAACGTCAAGGTTGGTGACAAAGTCAACGTCGGCGACACTGTCCTCGTTCTTGAAGCCATGAAGATGCAGAACAACATCGAGGCAGAGTACAGCGGCACCATAACGTCGATATTAGTCAACCAAGGCGATTCCGTTATGGAAGGCGCCACATTGCTCACCATCGGATAAAGTATTCTTATTATGGGATTCACAGAATTTATTGCAGAGAATTTCAGCGAGTTTCTTACCTACACCGGCTTTGCCAATGCTACGGCGGGAAACCTCATTATGATTGTGGTGGGTGCCATTCTCATCTACCTTGCAATTAAGAAAGACTTCGAGCCGCTGCTGCTCATTCCCATCGGATTGGGCATCATACTCGGAAACATTCCTTTCCGTGCCGATGCAGGACTCGAAATAGGACTCTATGAAGACAACTCAGTGCTAAACATCTTCTATCAAGGTGTGCGACAAGGATGGTATCCACCTCTCGTTTTCCTCGGAATTGGTGCCATGACCGACTTCTCGGCGCTCATAGCCAACCCCAAGCTCGTGCTCATCGGTGCCTCTGCACAGTTCGGTATCTTCGGTGCCTACATGGTTGCCCTTGCACTCGGATTCGAGCCTAATCAGGCAGCTGGTATCGCCATCATCGGTGGTGCAGACGGTCCAACGGCTATTTTCCTTTCGTCGAAGCTCTGTCCTAACCTCATGGGAGCCATTGCCGTGTGTGCCTATTCTTACATGGCACTCGTACCACTTATTCAGCCGCCATTGATGCGTCTGCTCACCACAAAGAAGGAGCGCGTAATCAAGATGAAGCCAAGCCGTCAAGTAAGCCAAACAGAGCGCATCCTCTTCCCTATCATCGGATTGTTGCTCACCACGTTCATCGTGCCTTCCGGTCTTCCTTTGCTCGGTATGCTCTTCTTCGGCAACCTGCTCAAGGAGTCGGGTAAGACCACACGTTTGGCAAAGACTGCGGGTTCTGCCCTCAACGACATCGTGGTAATGCTCCTTGGCCTTACCGTAGGTTGCTCTACCCAGGCAAGCGAGTTCCTCACGCTGAACACACTGTTCATCTTCGTCGTAGGTGCTTGCGCCTTCATGGTAGCTACAGCCAGTGGCGTATGCTTCGTTAAGCTTATGAACCTGTTCTTGCCAAAGGACAAGAAGATTAATCCACTTATCGGTAACGCAGGAGTATCTGCAGTACCAATGAGTGCCCGTATAAGCAACAACCTCGGATTGGAATACGACCGCCACAACTTCTTGCTCATGCACGCCATGGGACCAAACGTTGCCGGCGTTATCGGTTCGGCAGTAGCTGCCGGTGCATTGCTCGGCTTCCTGTCGTAAACTGATTATAAATGAAAAGTGTTTTTAAATGAAGAGTGATGAATGAAGAATGGGCCGCGCAAAATCTGCGTTTATCTTATTCTTCATTCATCACTCTTCATTTTAATTCTTCACTCTTAATTTTTAATTCTTCATTCTTAACTCTTCATTCTTAATTCTTAATTCTTAATTCTTCATTTACACATGTCTCCCCACATAGCCATAGTCGATTCAAACACTCTTGCAGCCTTAGGACTGAAAAGCTTGCTACAGGAGATCGTGCCAATCATGCAGGTTGACACGTTTGGCTCGTTTGCTGAGCTTCAAGCCAACAATCCAGAAAAATATTTCCATTATTTTGTGGCTATGAACATCGTACTTGAAAATCGTGCGTTCTTCATCGACAATCGTCACAAGACCATTGTCCTCACCATGTCCCATGAGTCGGCATCGCAGACAACAGGCTTCCATAGTCTATGCGTTAATGTCCCAGAAAAACAGCTTCTGAAGTCGCTACTCACACTCGAACAGCACGCCCACGCCAACGGTCGCAACATGCCTCCCCTACCACACAGCACAGAAGACTTGCTGCCACTAACCGACCGGGAGGCAGAAGTCATGGCACTTATTGCACAAGGCTATATCAATAAGGAAATAGCTGACCGTCTATCCATAGGAATTGCCACGGTAGTCACACACCGCAAAAACATCATGACCAAACTTAACTTAAAAAGCGTCTCAGCCCTTACGATCTATGCCGTTACACACGGATATGTTGACATCAACAAGATTTGATAATTCACAAAGTGAATTTTGTGTCTCTGTGTTCAAAAAACATCAAGATTAAGAACACTTAACCCAGCAAAAACATTCTTAAACACAAAGACACAAAATCCATTTTAGCACTTATAATACGTTGCATACCATTCAGCAAACTTTCTCAGTCCTTCACGCAACGAAGTACTTGGCTTGAAGCCGAAATCCTGTTCCAAAGGCGTTGTATCGGCATAGGTTACTGGCACGTCACCAGGTTGCATTGGTACCAATTCCTTATGTGCCTCGAAATCATAATCCTTTGGAAGCACTCCTGCACGCAACAGTTCTTCCTGTAGTATGGTAACGAACGTTAGGAGATTCTCCGGAGAGTTGTTGCCAATGTTATACACCTTATATGGAGGTATAGGCAAACCATCTTCGCCATTCAGCTTCTCAGGAGCGTGCTGCATGATGCGTACCACACCTTCAACGATGTCGTCAACGTAAGTGAAGTCTCGCTTGCAATTACCATAGTTGAAAATCTGTATTTTCTTGCCCTCACGAAGTTTGTTGGTAAAGCCGAAGTAAGCCATGTCAGGACGACCAGCAGGTCCATAAACGGTGAAGAAACGCAATCCTGTAGATGGTATATTATAGAGTTTTGAGTAGGCATGTGCCATGAGCTCATTACTTTTCTTGGTTGCAGCATAAAGAGACACAGGATTATCAACCTTGTCGTCTGTAGAATACGGCACCTTCTTATTACTTCCATAAACCGACGAGGATGATGCATACACAAGATGCTCCACCTCATGATGGCGACATGCCTCCAATATGTTATAGAACCCTATCATATTGCTCTGTATGTAAGCATCAGGATTTGTTATACTGTATCTAACCCCTGCTTGGGCAGCAAGATTAACAACGACAGCAGGTTTATAGTCAACAAAGATTTTCTCAATGAGTTCCTTATCCGCAATGCTGCCTTCAATGAACTTCCACCTGCCTTCCTGGGCATGAGAATTGCCAGCTATCTCATTTAAACGTTCATATTTCAGATTCACATCATAGTAGTCGGTCAACGAGTCAATGCCAACAACCTTTATGTCCATTACATCGTGGAACAAACGCTTAACGAGGTTTGAGCCAATAAACCCAGCTGCACCTGTTACAAGCACAGTCTTTCCTCTCAAATCAATATTATAATTCAACATCAGCAAAAAACTTATATTTTAAATCATTCCATTCTATTACTTAGTCCCTCCAAAGCGACTGCATGCCTCATTATATGTATCTATCGAGCCAATGTCAAAACGTAGGTTTTCTCCTGTTCCTGCCATTGGCCAGGCGTGCATAGTTGTATGGTTGCATAGGTAGTGGGCAAGATTTCCCGGTGCGTCCTTACCACAACCGTTGCGAACAGAGTTGCGCACAAGCTCAAGGTCTTTCTTCAGATAGATGTAAAAGGGAGGAACAGCCCAATTGCTCTTTGGCTTTTGTGGTTTCTCTTCCATATCAATCACACGTTTGTGTTCGTCGAGCACAACGACACCTGTGCGCTGAAGTTTTGTCAATTCCTTCTGCTCATGGCACATAATACACGAGGTGCCTTTCTCCTTGGCGAAATCCACAAATCCCTGAAAAGAGAAAAAGAGAAGGTTGTCTGCCGCCACTACCAGCACGTCGTCGTCAATGTCGGCAATTTCCATTGCATACAAAAGATCGCACACTGCACCCAAACGAGTGTCGTTGGTTGATGTACCATCATCAATGATGGTGATGGGCTTCTTAAAGTTCATCGTCCTCTTCCACTCTTCAAATACACCTGCAAACTTATGATTGGTAATAATCAAATGCTCCGTAATATCTTCGATACCATCGATATCATCCAACATGCGTTCAAGTATCGACTTTTCACCAATCTTTAGCAGTGGCTTTGGAAAATTCCTTGTCAAATCTCCTAATCTCGTAGCATATCCTGCTGCAATAACAATATTTTTCAATTCTATATTTCTTTAATTCAACAATCGAAAGTTATACTATTATTCACTATCATTCAGTGACAAATCTTGCTCCATTATCCGGCTTGACCCAATACACCTTGAATGTCTCGGAATATTCAGGATATTCTGCAAGATACTTTTCCGTCAGTACTTTCTCTATCGACTCCTTGTATAGAGGATCAACGAGAGCGATGACGGCGCCCTTAAAGCCAGCACCGGAGAAGCGTCCACCATAAACACCTTGCAATGGACGCATGATGTTATAGATGCTGATAAGTTCGGGGCTACCACATTCATAGTTATGTATGGAACTCTCGCATGAGTCGAAACTGAGTTTTCCAAACAACTGAATATTACCCATTTCCCATGCTGTAACACCCTGACGCACTCTGCGATACTCGCTATAGAAATGTTCCGCACGACGTGCAAAGCGTAGCGGCATCATGTCACGTGTCTTATCGAACGTATCCTTTGGTATGTCTCTCAAGAACGTCTTGTCGAACGTCTTCAGCGGTTGGTTCTGATATGCCAACATGTTCCAAACCGCTGTTTTACATTCAAACACACGAAGATTGTAGTCAGAATTAACCAAAGAACGAGTCAAGCCGCTGAAGAAAATGCCAATCTCGAAATCCGGCATATTTTGATTTCGGGTGATTATTCTCCACTCATTACTATCACAGTCGAGGAATAGCAATCCGTCCTTCTTTCCAAGGGCTATACACGCCTGATCGAGAATTCCGTTGTTCAATCCAATATATTCCCTTTCTGCCTCGGAGGCTATCTGCACAACTTCGAACGGCCTTAGGTTTATGCCATTGGCTTTGGCAAAAGCCATGACATACGCTATGAGTACTGCCGCAGAAGAGGATAGTCCTCCTACAGGCAGAGAACCTTTGATGACACCTTCTATACCATGTGTCAGGTCGAAGCGCTTTTTCAGCGCATATTTTGCTCCACGTGCATAGTCGCCCCAATGTTTCTCACGCACTTCCGTACGCTTTGCCAAATCAAATTCCACATCCCCCTCGAATGACAACGAAGACAGTTTAACAAGAGAGTCGTTACGAACATTAAACCACAAGTCAACACCTTTATTTATGGCGAAGCCCGTAACCAAGCCATGCTGATGATCAACATGAGCACCAAGTGGACAAACACGATAAGGAGAGAAAATATGATATTGATAATCATCCATAGGAAATAAGTTTTATTTCTAATTATTGATATTCTTGTCCATATTTATAATCGCAAAGTCATTTAAACAACCTCACATTATATTTACTGCCGACAAAGGTACACTTTTTCTCTCACTCCACCAAACAAAATATGGAAAAATTGCAATATTGGACCAAAGGGAAACGATTTTTATATTCTCTTGATTATTTCTTCTCCAGCTCCCTTACCTTTGTACTTACGTTTCATTGAATTGAACGAATATCGAATAGACATATTCACTTTCTGAAACGTATAAAGCGTGCGCTGGCCACCAAACACGTTGCTCTGGAAAAGATAGTAGTCGCCTAAGTCGAGACCAGCATCATGATGGGCAGTATTGAAAATGTCAGAGCAAGAAATACGAACGACAAGACTCTTGTCCTTAAGAAACGACTTCTGAACTGCGGCGGTCAAATTCCAAAAGTTCTGGAAGAGTTCAGCATTGCGATAGTGCGCCTTGCTATAGAAAGTAGAATTAATCTCCAATTGCCAATCGTGTGGCAGACGGAATGCATTGTCACTGTTGAAGATATACATCGGTTTGTTGTAGGACACCTCTCGCTGACCAGTGGCTGTACGTGGGTCGGCAAGATTGAACGTCAGCCACTGCTTCTGCACGCCAATGGTGTTGCTTGTTGTCCAGCAGCCAAAAGTTGGCGACACATTAACATAGGCAGAAACGCGATTGATAGGTTCTGTGAAATTTACCATACCTATGAGTACTGTACCTTCATCGTCGTAGGGAGATGTCCAGTCATAGATGGCATCTTTCATGTGGAGATAGTTGACGGCAAGAGCCACAAATCGCCATCTTGCGCCTAAATCGACGTTGTGGCATATTTCATTTTTCAGCATGGGATTACCTGTCTGAAGAGTGTAACGGCTTACATACTCAACCTCACTTCTTAGAGCATGATATGAAGGTCGAGTAGTCTTTATGCCGTAACTCAACGACATTTGCATAAGTCCCACCTGCGTGGCAAAGGAGATGGAGGGAAAGAATTCGTCACTTGTGCGGCTTAGCGTATTGACAGGACAATTGAGTTTGTCGAACTCGTCAAACTTGAACGAGACATGCTCGTATCTCAAACCCAAAGTCAACATTCCAGCTTTGGGAATAAAGCGGCTGTATTCTACAAATGCAGCATAGTTTTGCTCTGACACTTTCGAACTGTTGTTCGGTATAGTACTGATACCTGTTATTGTGTATGAGTTGTCGCGACAAAGCGAGTTTATCTCCCCTCCCAGCTTCAAGTTGCCTTTCCACAGCTCATGGTCAAGAACAAGACGCGATGCAAAAAGACTACTCTTATTGTCGCTCTCGGTATTAAGGTTTGTAGTTGAGTTGTTATCTTTTTCGTTCACCTGGCTGTTCTTGTTCCCTTTCGACCAATAATAGTCAACGTTGGCATCTATTCCCCACCCATCAATTTTGCCGTTATAGTAAACATTGGCAAGGAATGTATTAGGATTCTTGGAATCGTAGTCAGTTGCCGACAGGAAGTGATTTTCCTTCTCACCATTGCGCCAGATGTCTTCATCCATCACTGATTGAAAACTGTTGTGAAGCCATTGTCCGCGCTCCACTTTCATGCCAAATGAATTGACATCGTCAATCTGCCACATGGCTCCAAGGTTGAGATGCAGCTGAGTAATGCGCTCCGACGCATCAAACGTACCTGTTTGGGCATGGTTCACTTCTTTGGTGTAGGTATATTGTTCAAGCCTTGAATGATAATTGTCGAGATAGTCATTTTGGAAGTTCACTCCACCAAATATGTCGATGGCATCGTCATGCCAATTAAGGTCAACAGACGTTGCAAGGTTGTTGTTGCCATTCTGTAGAGCTTGAGCGTCGTTTATTTCCATTTTTCCACTTAATCCCTCACCCTGAATTCTGCGTGTGCGTATTCTCACTACCGATCTCACTGTTGCATCATAGGCAGCTCCAGGGCTGTTTATCACTTCTACGTCGCGAATATCATAGCTTTTGAGTCGCTTCAATTCCTCTAAATCCTGCACTTTACGTCCATTAATATAATAGGTGGGTTGACCCTTGCCTATGACTTGCAACGAATTGCCCATACGAATAATTCCTGGCACACGAGCCAACATATCCTCAGCCGAACCTGCCGACTCAAGCACTGTACCCTGTATGCGTGTAACCATCGCATTACCCTTCATCTTCGTTTGCGGAGCAACCGATTTTACTACCACTTCACTGAGGCTCAAATTGTAGTCAACAGAGTCTTTCTTTTCCGTCTGCGCATTTGCAACAATGCACGATGCAGCACATAATGCCGCTGTTACTAATGTCTTTACATCCATAATTCTTTTATTTTTGTTCTTTGTTTTCCGATGCAAAGTTACGACACGATTTCCTTCCACGCAATAGGTAGGGATACACGGCACGAAAAATGGGATATTACACTTTCCGTTTGTCCCTCGTCCCAGCAAATCGTCCCAAAAACTTGCATATCTGGGATAAATGGTGTAAATTTGCATCGAAAAAAGGAATAGAAACAATGAACAAGAAACTCAAAGAACCCAAAAACATCCGCATCATGCGCGAGAGCCTCTATGCAGGAGTGTTCGTTATCCTACTGCTGTGGCTCACCATGCCATTCAACGTTGAGACCATTCATGACGACCGCCCGCTGTTTTTCTTTGCCCAAGGCTTCATTACAGTGATTGTCAGCATACTAACCGGCGCGTTTTCAGCATACGTACTGCACATACCTATGGATCCAACCCTGCCACTCAAAACGGTTCACCGCAACACCGTGCTGATGTATCTCGTGAACATTCCCGTGCTTTCATTCGTGCTCACCGTCTTCGGCGGATTCTTCTTCTGCGAGAACCCCATAGAACCGTGGTGGTACGGTGGACAGTTTCACTTCACATACTTTTTCGAATACATCTACTATGTCTCCACCACCTGCATCTTCCTATATATCGGCACATACGTACGCAACCGCAACTGGCATCTCAACTACCAGCTCGAAGAGGTGAGGGCAATAAACGCACTGTTGGAGAAACGCCAGGAAAAGATTGCCAAGAGCGAGGAGACACACGAGGAGCAAAAGGAAGAAAAGGTTTGCCACCTCGTCGGTAATTCAAACAATGCCGTATTCGAGGTGCTTCCATCGACGATAATCTACGTTGAGTCGATGGCTAACTATGCCGACATCTGCTATATGGATGGCGACAATCCGACACACAAGACATTGCGCATCACACTGAAGCAGATAAGGGAGAAACTCGACGGAATAGATTCGTTAGTGCAATGCCACCGCGCCTTCATCGTCAATCTCAATTTCGTAGTGTCGTTGTCAAACCGCAACACTGGCTACCAGCTCCAGCTATTCGGCACCGACAAGTGCATACCCGTGTCGAGGACAAACACCGCCGCCGTTAAGGAAAAACTAAGTCAATAAGAAACGATATACTCATCTATCACTTTTCGGAAGATGGGATCAAGGCGTAACAATTGGCTGTTGCCGACGAGGATAAGGTTTTCCCTTGCTCGTGTCATGGCAACATTGAGTTTAGGGTCGATTAAAACACCGTCCTCTTCAAAATCATTGCCTGTAAGAAATTGCAGCTGGTACTTGTGCTGTACCGTAAAGCCGTAAATTATTATGTCACGTTGGCTTCCTTGATAACGCTCAACCGTGTCAATGGTAATGTCGTGCAGCTCGGCAATGCCATACTGATCGATGGCATTACGCAGCGAAACTATCTGATTACGATAAGGTACGATAATGCCAAGTGTCGTCTTTGGGGAAAACGATTCGGCATGGAGCTTAAAGGCCGCTACCGTCAAATGAGCAATGATATCTGCCTCTACTGCATTGACTTTATCTGATGGGGACAACGTTGGCAGAGGAGCGTCAATAAACGCGACACGACGTGTCGTTAGCAACTCAATGTACGGCTTCAAGTCATTGGAGACATCCTTTCCTGTTGACGAAGCCAGAGGACGAAGCTGATGTTCGAGTGGAACCGGCTCAAGGCGTCCACCATAGAATGTTCTGCTTGGGAAAAGGGATATGTCACGGTGCATACGTCCCTGACGAGTAAGCATGTAGGTCACGCTATCATCGGAACCATATCGGCGAAGAAAACGTTGGAAAAGAGAATGACGGCAATCGATTATGTCAAGACTTCTCAATAGCCCATCCTCAACCACCGATTCCTTCCTATCCTGCAAGACAACAGCCGGCAGTTGTTTGTGGTCGCCAATTAACACAAAACGACCAATGGAGACACTTCCATCAGACAACGTAGCACTAAGCAAACCAACGATGTAAGGCTCAAGAATTTGCGATGCCTCATCCACTATTGCGAGTGTAAAGCTCTTCATCTGAAGTAACTCCGGGTGAGCATTCACCGTCGATACCGTAGCACACACAACCCTTGTATCAGCAATCTTCGCCACCAT
This sequence comes from Prevotella sp., assembly GCA_051878735.1. Classification (GTDB taxonomy): domain Bacteria; phylum Bacteroidota; class Bacteroidia; order Bacteroidales; family Bacteroidaceae; genus Prevotella. The sequence continues at coordinate 10,024 of JBJEKR010000036.1, forward strand.
CTGGTCAAGCTTTCGACAATCCCCGACCCTCTCTTCAAGCATATAGCTACGATACTGTTTCTCACAGCTCAATGGATTTCCTATTCGTATGAAATCGATATCCGCCTCAACGAGTTTTCCGCACATCTCGTCAACGGCACGATTGGTATAGGAAAGGAGCAATACAGAGGTGCCGTCATGAGTAAGTTCTTCGCGAAGGATGTTAAGCATGGCAAATGACGTCTTTCCAGTTCCTGGAGGACCAATAACGAGAAAAAGATCACGTGACTGCATTGCTTTCGTGACAAGCTGGTTGAAATCTCCATAATCACCATTGAGTACTATAGTGCTGTCTGTGCAGGGCATACGTTGTGACAACAGCAACTGTCTTCGCGACAAGGGAGCGTTGAGTACAGAACTTATAGCAAAGAAAAGCCCTGATGATGCCGAATCGGTAATGTCGTGCTCCACTGCCCATAGGCTATGGTCGTTCCTTTGAAACACATGGACATCGGTTTGCGGATTCCTCAATCCAAGTCGTAAACCTTCCAACGTGATGTCAGTAATGGTAGCCTTGAAGACCATCGACTTACAAGCGTCGGGCAGTGCCTTGGAAGGATAGGGATATACCACCACCATGTCTCCTACACGAAAATTGGATATTCCCGTACCTTTCTCCACTGCATCGGTTTGAGGAAACAGAAGAAAAATGTTCTCTACACCACCCTGCCTGCCGAACTCAAACCGTTCGGTATCAACCGTCATGCTAAAGTAAATATTACCCGCTTCTGCCTTTTCCTTCGTGGTGGAGAGCCAAAGCTGTGCGAATCCCTCGTCATCACGCTCCCTCAAACCAGTCCTTGACAATATGCACTCTCGTTGGATAAATGTCATGAAACGGCGGAAATACGCCTTCTCCACCTCACCTCCATTCCGTATGGGCATGATGGTTTCTTCCAATTGTTGACGCATATATCTTTCAAAGAACGAACGACTTGAAGCATTGACGTTGACGCTATCGGGAGAAAGATGGTCATAGATGGAGAAGCCGTCATTGGCCAATCTATATTCCGTCCATGCAATCTGGTTACGCACCTTTATTGCCTCAATCAGCAACTCTGGTGCAATACCGAGCTGTAGTAAGCTTTTCTCATATCGAGAATATAGTAGGAAGGAATAAATAGCAGAATACGGTATGTTATAGTTATAGTGTAGCACAGCCATGTAAAGCAACAGCTGAACATAGTGCTTGGTTTTCTGTCGTGGCTGTTCGTCCGGCTTGTTTCCATAGCCATACATTCCCTTTCCTGCCTTCTGCTCAACAAGTACAGTATAATCGAGCTGCAGCATGTCCATTCGTCCCTGTATTCCAAGCATCTCACATATGAACGAGGGTTCAAGCATCACTTCCTGCGGGCGGAATCCCCTCACTTCGTTAGGCATTACATTGTTTACCACATTGCGTATGTGCTTCAGCTGTTGTCTTGCCTCCTGATGGAATCGAGGGCCAAGGCAAGATGAACAGGAAGCCACCGACAATACATCGTGGCGACAGAAGTCAAGGATACTGTCAGCATATTGCGACATCCGGTTGTGCACGGCATCATCGAGCATTTTGCTCGCAACGTTTCCAAGAATAATGGCTGGAGTATTTACAGGACGCCGAATCTTATTGAAAAGGAAAAGACGGGCATCGGTGCCATAATCCTCAAAACAAGCTGCTACGGAGGTTATGTTAACCAGTAAATCTGGATGAAGAATGATGAATGAAGCCTCAATAGTCACACCATCTCGCTTCGAAAGGCAAGGCGAAATTAGGTTAAGTTGGCAGCCGACGGTAAGCAATGGAAGGAGGTATTGCTGCGTCTCACTACACTTGATGCTAACATTCTCACCTGTTGACTCAAGCGTAGCATTTATTATGTCGTCCTTTACACCAACTACGGCAACACGCATCTTTGTTGCCAATATTTTCCTCCTCTCTCGTTGAAGTGGTGCCAAAGGAAAGAGTGAAGTTAGCCTCTTCGGTATTGTTGCGTCGTCGTATATGGCACTAATGAATCTCACTGTCGCCTTCAAATCGTATGCCCATAAACGGTCAAGATTTTCGGCTGATTCAATGTGTCTTATGCGATTTCTGGTTTCATTGAAATCCCGAGCTATACTACCGTCAATGTTCAACTGCTTCACAAGATAGTCGGTCTTGGCAAAAAGGCCTGCTGCAAAAACGACATGAAACTTGCTAACGCGCTGACAAACAGACAGTCGCATTACTTTTTCCAATACATCATAAAAATATCGAAGCGACACCGCTGATGAGACATCTATATCATCAGCGGCATCGCCTAACATTCCGAAGAACTCTTCGGGTGAATAACCAAATTCCTGGCTCACGCTTCTATGCGGTCGTCAACGTTGACGCCTGAAGTTGGCTGAAGCTCATTTTCAAAATCCACAACACCATTTGTTATCAAGATGTTATACCATTGTATAAGCTTCTTTATATCACTGTTATGAACACGCTCGCGGTCAAAATCGGGAAGAATCTTTGCAAAATATTCACGCAGTTCTTCACCACTGGCCTTCTTTAAATTCAAGGACGACACTTTACCATCCTCAACAGTTTTCATGCTCTCCAAAACCTTATTCAACGGCACATCGTCACCTGTCGTGTACATTGCTATGTCAGCAAGCGACGTAATACGATCGGCGGCAAAGGCTGGCATTCTGCGGTGTGTTTCGTCAAGTACTTCTACTATCAAACTGTTTTTTGCTCTCGAAACTAATTTGTAGAGTCCGGGCTTACCGGAAATTGCTAAGATTGTCTGTAACATTATTGTTAAAAATATTTTTTATTATATTATCCAATTGACCACCGACATCATGTCGGCCATCGTTAATTATCTCAAAATCTGAACGGCGTATTATCTCAACCTGAGGCATCTGGCAGTCAATCCATTCCCTCGCTTTTGCCGGAGTGATGCCGTCACGGCTCACTATACGCTCAAATCGAACCTCATCTGGAGCTGTTACTGCCACCACCTTGTCAACATATCTGTCACAACCTGACTCAAAGAGTATGGCAGACTCCATCCATCGTTTTCCCGAAGAAAGGAAATCTTCCATCACAGCAGGATGAACAATGGCGTTAATAGCCTTTTTGTTCGACTCAGAAGCTAAAAGAAACTCCGCTACAGCAGCCTTGTTAAGCCTTCCATCGGGGAAATACGTGTCAGGGCCAACAAGGTTCGTGAGCCTTTCATGCACCTCCTCCGATGTCGCAAGTACGTGCTTTGCACCTGCATCGCAGTCATAGACATCAATGCCCCTTTCTCTTAACAGGTTGCATACGTAACTCTTGCCGCTTCCTATACCTCCTGTTATGGCTATTCTCTCAATCATCCTCTATCAGATAGTCAACCTGTTTGACATTAAGAACGACACGCGACACTCCGTGAGGAATGGTCTTCAGATAAATCTTGCACTTGTCTGACTTCTGATCCTCTACGTCATGGTAGTCGGCTTCGACAATGAAATCATTGCGTGTTAATTTGCTGAAACGCTTAACTCCTGTAACGAATCTTACGCTTACCTTCGAGGGGAACGTTCTGAGGACTTTACCCTCAGGAACATTTATTCCCACCACGGGAATGTCATCAATACTCTCTTCGGTCAGCACATCGGTCATAAACTTTATCCTCAATGTCTCAGGAACGAACTTCACACCACTAATCTTATTCAGATTACACGTAAGCGACAGTGTGTCGCGGAAATTGGTGGCATTGAGCTGCTCGGTGTATGCCACCTGAACGCTGTCGAGTTTATCCTCCGGGGCATACATGGTGACGCTGTCAGGGCTATATTCCACGTTTGAGATGAAATAGAGTTCCTCAGGTGTAACTCTACCACTCCATTTCACGGGCACTTTTTTCGACAAGCCGTAATTATAGAATAGTTCCACCTTTTCGCTCTTCGTTCCGACTATCTTTGTCGATGCCGATAGCTGCTGGTATATCAGCCTTGTTATCTCTGCTATAGGCACGACAGCATGGCCATTGGAGTTCTTCGTATATGTCTTGAAGTTTAGAGTGAGTGTTCGCAATCCTTCACCATAGGCGTAACCTGCAAGCACAAGCCCTTTATCGCGTAAGGTCACCCTAACGCTATCACATTCGTTTGAAGTTAATACGATGTTGTCTGGCACGTTGACTATCCTAACAGGCACTTTAAATTCCATCTCGTATGTCTCGTTGAGCGTCATCAGCAACCAGAAAACGCCTGAGAGTGCGAGAAAGAACAAAAAAATCAGGAAATCCCCATTTACGGTACTAATAAGGAAATTCCTGACCATACGGGATATGCCGTGCCTACCCATCTATGCGTTATTTTGCAGCTACTTGATTGGCTGCGGCATCCTTAAAGACATAGCCCTTGTCAACACGAATGGTAACGCCCTTTGCTATCTCCACTTCAATTATTCCGTTGGCAAGATCCACTTTCTTCACTGTGCCATATATGCCACCTCCAGTAACCACTGACATACCTTCAGCCAAAGAATTCTGGAATTTCTGTATCTCTTTCTGTTTCTTCTGCTGTGGACGAATCATGAAGAACCACATGATGGCAAACAAAGCCACCATCATAATCAGCATACTCATGCCACCACCATTTGCGCCGCCAGCTTGAGCGGCCATAAATACTGTTGTCATTTTCGTTTCTCTTTATTATATTATAATATGTATTAATTATCTCTATTGACGTATGGACGTTCACTGAAAGAGCATCGTACCTAAATCGAGCCTTCGTCCGACGACATGTCTTTATCGGGCAAGTTCTTCAGCATCAATCCCCTCTCTGACAGGTTGCGTGCAATGGCATCGAGCATGCCGTTGACATAGCTTCCACTACGCGGCGTACTATACAGCTTGGCAAGCTCCACGAATTCGTTTATCGTCACACTGACAGGTATGTTGGGGAACGTCATCATTTCTGCAATGGCAATCTGCATTATCACGACGTCCATATAAGCCAATCTGCCGAAATCCCAGTTCCACGAAGCCTCGTTCATATATCTCTGGAACTCGTCCGACTTTAGTATTGAGGCACGGAAGAGCTTTCTCGCAAAGTCGCGGTCGTCCTCGCTATCATATTCAGACAGAAGTGGTTGCTTCACGCCGTTCTTCTCCTCAAACCTCTTTATTGTCTTGATTACGAAAGTATCTACAATGTCCTTGTCGTCGTTCCAATATAGGCTCTCGTCCTCAAGCATTTCGTCCAGTTCTTCGTTATCTCTTATAAATGCCTTGTAAATCTTTCTCCACACTTCCCTGTCCGTCTCATACGAGTCAACAGGATTGTCAATATAGTCTTGGTAAAACTGAGCTTCCCTTATGCGCTGGTAGAGACGTTTTACGAAGTCCATGTGCATTTCCCACGACATTTTCTTGCTTTCCATGAATTCGCACAACATGCGGTTGTTCTCCAATTGCAAAGCGAATCTGTTGTCGGCAAACTTTGACGAAGGGCATTCCAATCCCTCTCTTCGGGCTCTTCTATCCATGACATTATAATATTCCCTTGCCTCTTTTGTTATCGCCACCATAAGCGATAGCATGTAATTATAAAGGTCATAAGCTTTGGAAAGGCTGAAAACAAGTTCCTTCTCCGCAGCATCTATATTATTGTTGCCATTCTGATAGTAAGCATACGTGAGCTGCACTATCTTTACCCTTATCAATTCTCGATTAATCATAATTATTTATGTCTCTATCTTTTTTCGTGGTGCAAATTTAGGCATTTTTCCCATATAATGCAAATAATAAGCGGAAATATTGCATTTTTTTTGATTTTACTTGCCATATTCAAGAAAAATATGTACCTTTGCACCGCTTTTTCAAGCACATCGATATTTTTTTCGTGTGATGGTGAATTAGGCAACACATTTTTTACACTTAATTTAGAGTAACACATTGTATTAAAATGAAAGAGATTAACGTAACAGGTCAGAAGCGTACCGACCTCGGCAAGAAAGCCTCAAAACAGGCACGCAAGCAGGGACTTATCCCATGTAACATCTACGGCGAGAAGAAGGACGAGAACGGCAATCCAGTTGCCATGTCTTTCGTTTGCCCAATGAGCGAGCTCCGCAAGGTGGTTTACACTCCACACATCTACGTCGTAAACATCAACATCGACGGCGAGGAGCACAAGGCAGTAATGAAGGAACTTCAGTTCCATCCAGTGACAGACGCTCTTCTACACATCGACTTCTATGAAGTTAACGAGCAGAAGCCTATCACAATTGGTATTCCTGTCAAGCTCAACGGTCTTGCACAGGGTGTTCGCGATGGTGGTCGCATCAACCTCTCAATCCGTAAAATCAACGTTACAGCTCCTTATCTGGCAATTCCTGAGCACCTCGACATCGACGTTACCAACCTCCAGCTCGGCAAGAGCATCAAGGTGGGTGAACTCAGCTTCGAGGGCCTCACACTCGCTACACCGGCTGAGGTTGTAGTTTGCTCTGTTAAGGCTACACGTGCTTCAAGATCTGCTGCCGCAGCTGCCGCTGAATAATGGACAAGTTCTTGGTAGTAGGATTGGGAAATGTCGGAGACGAATACGACAAAACCCGTCACAACACAGGATTTATGGTATTGGACGCTTTCGCAAAGGCGTCCAATATTGTTTTCGACGACAAGCGCTATGGCTTTGTAGCCGAAACAAGCATTAAGGGAAGAAAAGTTTTTCTCCTGAAACCCAGTACGTTCATGAATCTTAGCGGCAATGCAGTGCGTTATTGGATGAACAAGGAGAACATTGACATTGAGCATCTGCTCGTCATCGTCGATGATCTTGCCCTGCCCCTCGGAACACTACGTCTGAAAGCAGCTGGAAGCAACGCCGGACACAACGGCCTCGGACACATTCAGCAGATTCTCGGCACTGAACACTACTGCCGACTGCGCGTAGGAATTGGCAACGAGTTTGAACGCGGAATGCAGATACAGTGGGTTCTCGGACGTTACAACGAGGAAGAGATGAAGACCCTTGAGCCAAAACTCGAAACGGCATGCGAGATAATCAAGAGCTTCGTCCTCTGCGGCGTTGACTTCACCATGAATGCCTTTAACAAGAAAAAGTAATCATACAAGTTGCGCATGTCTCATGACTTGTTGTCAGTAAACAAATGGCAGTACAATCCCAACAGGAACGTAAAGACAAAAAACTCGTCAACTTGTCAACAGAATCCAACTCGTCAACTTGTCAACTGAAAAAAAATGGAAGCAAGAATAGACAAATGGCTTTGGGCGGCACGCATATTCAAGACGCGATCAATAGCCGCCGATGCCTGTAAAAACGGGCGCGTCACCATCAACAACGTCAACGTAAAGCCCTCACGCCCAGTGAAGGTAGGCGAAGTCGTTGCTGTAAGGAAACCTCCTGTCACCTACTCGTTCAAGGTGTTGAAGACGATAGAAATGCGCGTCGGAGCAAAGCTACTTCCTGAAATCTACGAGAATGTTACGACTCCCGACCAGTACGAACTGCTCGAAATGAACCGCATCAGTGGTTTCGTTGACCGTGCGCGAGGCACAGGAAGACCTACCAAGAAAGAGCGTCGCTCGCTCGATGCCTTCATTGAGCCTTCGTTTGAGGGGTTTGAGTTTGACGATGATGACGATTTTGAAGAAGAGAAATGGTAAGAATTGCTGTCTTTGTATCTGGCAACGGGTCAAACTTTGAGAACATCACTCGCTTCCTGACAGGAAACGAGAACGTTCAGGTGGCTCTGCTCGTAAGCAACAAGGCAGACGCTCATGCCCTACAACGCGCCGAACGACTCGGTGTGAAGACAGTGGTGTGGCGAAAAGCCGATTTCGCCGATGAACAGCGCACAATGGAGATGCTGCACTCTCACGACATTCATTTCATCGTTCTTGCAGGCTTCCTCCTGATGATTCCTCCTTATCTCATTCACAACTTCTACCGTCGAATGGTAAACATACACCCTTCGCTGCTGCCAAAATTCGGTGGACGAGGAATGTATGGCAATCATGTGCACGAAGCAGTGAAAGCCGCAGGAGAAACCGAAACGGGAATAACGATACATTATGTCAGCGACGAGTGCGACGGTGGCGACATTATCCGACAGGAAAAGACACAACTATCGCCTACCGACACCCCCGACGACATTGCAGCAAAAGTACATGCCCTCGAAAAGGAATACTTCCCGCAAACAATACTTGACATAATAGAACGACTAAGATGATCATCGACAGCATACTCATAATCCTTGGCGTGGCACTCGTGCTTTACGGAGCCGACCGTCTCACTGCCGGAGCTTCGGCATTGGCACGGCGAATGAACATTCCCGAAATAATCATCGGGCTTACCATCGTCGCAGCAGGCACATCGGCACCTGAGTTTTTCGTCAGCTTCATGTCGGCAATAAAAGGCACACCCGATATGGCTGTAGGAAATGTCGTTGGCAGCAACATCTTCAACGTACTGCTCATAGTGGGCATAACGGCAATGGTTACACCCATCAACGTAACACGCTCCACCGTTAACAAGGACATGCGCTGGGCAATATTGGCATCGGCACTGTTTCTCTTCTGCTGCTTCGACAGCATGTCTCTGTCAATAGCCGGCTGCACAATAAGCCGTTTCAACGGCATCGAACTGCTCGTATTCTTTGGAATATTCATGTACCAGACATTGAAAGAGGCGAGAAAAGGCTCTGCCGACACTCACGAAGGCAAAGAGTCACCAAGGAGCGAGAGCGTGGTAAGAAACGTCATCTTCTTCATCGTAGGCCTTGCAATGCTCATCGTCGGTAGCAACATCTTCGTCGATTCGGCATCGAGCGTTGCCACGGCACTCGGCGTGAGTCAAGGTGTCATCGGGCTTACCATCGTTGCAGGCGGCACTTCCCTACCCGAGTTGGCAACCAGTGTCGTAGCGGCAAGGAAAGGCAACTCTGCCATTGCCATCGGCAACGTCATTGGCAGCAACGTGTTCAACGTTCTCGCCATTCTCGGCACAACTGCCGTTATCTGCCCTATGGAGATACAAGGCATCACCTCTATCGACATCATCGTCATGGGCGCATCGATGCTGCTTCTCTGGCTCTTCTCCTACACAAAGCTCACCGTAGCGCGATGGGAAGGAGCCGTGTTAACGTCAATATTCATCATTTATATGACTTATCTTTTAAGTAACATATAATTAATTTAGAACAGGAGTCATTGTCTAACCTCCTCTAAAAAACAACTTTATGCAAAAAACAAAACGTCAAGTGAGCGTGTTGTTTATGCTTTTCGGCATGCTCTTCTGCGTCTGCCTCATCACGGCAAACGTACTCGAAACAAAGCAAATGGCTTTCGGGCCTATCAGTATCACCGGAGGACTCATCGTCTTCCCTGTTTCCTACATCATCAACGACTGCGTATGTGAAGTATGGGGTTACTCCAAGACGCGACTGCTCATCTGGTACGGCTTTGCGATGAATTTCGTCTTCGTGCTATTCGGAGCAATCTGCGATGCCATACCAGGTGCCGACTACTGGACAAACGAAGAAGGCTTCCACGCCATCTTCGGGCTTGCTCCCCGCATCGTCTTCGCCTCGTTCTTGGCTTTCATCATCGGTTCGTTCATCAACGCCTACGTCATGAGCCGAATGAAGGTGGCGTCGGGCGGCAAGCACTTCACCTATCGTGCCATTCTAAGCACCGTCTTTGGCGAAGCAGCCGACTCGCTCATCTTCTTCCCTATTGCATTATGGGGAATAGTGCCCGACAGAGAGCTACCCATTCTCATGCTTTCGCAAGTGGTGCTAAAGACGCTCTACGAAATCATCGTACTTCCAATTACCATCTGCGTCGTGCGTGCCACAAAGCGTCACGAAGACCTCGACACCTACGACAACGACGTGAACTACAACATCTTTAAGATAAAAGAATTCGACAACTGATATATGGAAAACAGAAAAGAAGAAGGTCTCAAGTCATTGGGACAAAAGACAAAATACGCGATGGATTACGCACCCGAGGTGCTGGAAACGTTCAATAACCGTCATCCCGAAAACGACTATTGGGTGAAGTTCAACTGTCCAGAATTCACGTCGCTCTGCCCCATCACGGGACAACCCGACTTTGCAGAAATAGTCATTCGCTACATTCCCGACGTGAAGATGGTCGAGAGCAAAAGCTTGAAGCTCTATCTCTTCAGCTTCCGCAACCACGGTGATTTCCACGAGGATTGCGTCAACATCATCATGAAAGACCTCATTCGTCTCATGGATCCCAAGTATATCGAGGTGGTAGGATTGTTCACTCCACGTGGCGGCATCAGCATTCATCCTTACGCCAACTATGGTCGTCCAGGCACCAAGTACGAGCAACTTGCCGCCCAACGTTTCGCGACACACGATTAAAAACTGGGGGTGTGGGCGTCCCGCCCGCACCTCTACGTATCAGTAATATCAATCCATACTATCGATATTTTTTCGCAGTATGGAGCACACTTATCCAAAGACAATAAAAAAATCGCAAGCCTTTCAGTGACTTGCGATTTTTTGTGATTCCGGCGGGATTCAAACCCACAACCTTCTGATCCGTAGTCAGATGCTCTATTCAGTTGAGCTACGGAACCAA
>JBJEKR010000037.1:0-4802 GCA_051878735.1 Prevotella sp.
TTTTCTTTTCATACGATAAATATTAAATTAATTAAAAATTGATATAATTACACGCTAATTTTTCTCCCAAATGCCTTTCTGCATCTCTTGCCGTGAGATGCATTTTCGGTGCAAATATAGACATAAATCTCAAATCTTGCAAATAAATCGAAAGTTTTTTTCGGTTTTTATTGAAAAAATTATCCGATGTAGGCTTATTTAGCCTTTTTCGCAGTGATTTTTGCATGATTTTGTCCATTTTGGTGGATTTAGAACTCTGCGGTTTTAGGCGTTCTTGGGAACGGAATGACATCGCGAATGTTCTGCATACCCGTAACGAAGAGGATGAGCCTCTCGAATCCCAAACCGAAGCCGCCATGGGGACATGTTCCGTACTTCCTTGTGTCAAGATACCACCACATGTCCTTCATTGGGATGTTGCGGCGATTGATTTCTGAGATGAGCTTGTCGTAGCTTTCTTCTCTGACGGAACCTCCGATGATTTCTCCAATCTGTGGGAAAAGCACGTCGGTGCCCTGGACTGTTCTGTCGTCGGAGTTTATCTTCATATAGAAGGCCTTTATGTCCTTCGGGTAGTCGGTCATGATGACTGGCTTCTTGAAGTGCTCTTCGACGAGATAGCGTTCGTGCTCTGACGCGAGATCCATGCCCCATGCTACGGGGAACTCGAACTTGTGTCCTTCTGCCACTGCTTGCTCAAGTATTTTTATGCCCTCTGTGTAAGGAAGTCTGACAAAATCCTCAGCGACTACGGAGTTGAGTCTGTCGAGGAGTGTCTTGTCAACCATCTTGTTGAGGAACGCCAGATCGTCGGCACAGTTGTCGAGAGCCCATCTGACACAATACTTGATGAAGTCTTCCTCAAGGTCCATGAGGTCGTTGAGGTCAATGAATGCGATCTCTGGTTCTATCATCCAGAACTCGGCGAGATGGCGTGGTGTATTGGAGTTCTCTGCTCGGAATGTTGGTCCGAAGGTGTAGATTGCTCCGAGTGCCGTGGCACCGAGTTCTCCTTCGAGCTGTCCAGACACCGTGAGGGATGTTTGTTTGCCGAAGAAGTCATCGTCGTAGATTATCTTTCCTTCCTCGTCTTTCTTGAGGTCGTAAAGGTTCTTTGTGGTGACCTGAAACATCTGTCCTGCTCCTTCACAGTCGGAGGCCGTGATGAGTGGAGTATGGAAATAGACGAATCCGTGTTCATGGAAATAACGGTGTATTGCTATTGCCATGTTGTGTCGGATGCGCATTACGCAACCGAATGTGTTTGTGCGGAGACGCAGATGTGCATGTTGTCGCATATACTCGAACGACTGCCCCTTTTTCTGCATAGGATAGTCAGATGGGCATGCGCCGAAGAGCTGTAGCTCGTGGCACTGTAGCTCTACGGCCTGTCCAGAGGCAGGGCTTTCGACGAGTGCACCAGTGACAGAGATGCATGAGCCTGTAGTGATTTGGCGTAGCAGCTCTGCATCGACGTTGGCTGGATCGACAACAACCTGTATGTTGTTGATGGTTGAGCCATCGTTGAGGGCAATGAAGTCGACGGCCTTGCTCGAACGGTGGGTGCGCACCCATCCGCAGACGGTGACGGTCTGGCCTTCACCTTTGAGCTTTAATGCGTCTATTACTTTTGTTCTTTTCATTTTATTACCTTATTTATATTAGGGCTCAAAACTTTTGTTGGCTCGAAGCTGACGCTCCGAGTATGGGTGCTTTTGGGGCAGGTTGCCTGTTCTTTGGGATTATTCGTAGGCTCCCATTCTGAGGCGGTCAACTTCTTCCTCTGTGAGGTAGCGCCAATCACCGCGACGGAGATTTTTCTTGGTAAGACCTGCGAACTGTACTCGGTCGAGCTTTGTCACTTTGTAGCCGAGTGCCTCAAAGATGCGTCGCACGATTCTGTTCTTTCCGCTATGAATCTCTATACCAACCTGTTTTTTGTCGATAGGGTCGGCATACTCGCATGCATCGGCTTTTACTTCTCCATCCTCAAGTGTGATACCGTCGCGTATCTGCTGAATGTCGTGTGCTGTGACGTTCTTGTCAAGATATACGTGATAGATCTTCTTTTTGAGGAATTTAGGATGCGTGAGTTTCGACGCCATGTCACCATCATTGGTGAGAAGAAGCACTCCTGTGGTGTTACGGTCGAGACGTCCTACAGGGTATATGCGTTCCTTACAGCAGTTCTTAACGAGATCCATGACGGTCTTTCGCTGCTGTGGATCGTCGGAAGTGGTGACGTAGTCCTTTGGCTTATTGAGGAGCACATATACTTTTTTCTCAAGGCTTACCGATTGGTCGTGGAACTTCACCTCGTCGGTGCGTAGCACTTTTGTACCGAGTTCCGTTACCACCTCCCCATTGACGGTGATGACTCCAGCCTGTATGTACTCATCAGCCTCACGACGGCTACATACTCCTGCGTTGGCAAGATATTTGTTGAGACGTATTGGCTCGCTTGGGTCGAAATTCTCTTCCTTATATTCAATACGCTTCTTCATGCTGTACTTCGCATTTGGATCGTATCCAGGCGTGTGCTTACGGAAACCTTGCTGTGGACGACCATAACCGCCTCGCTGTTGTCCGTATTGTCCATAACCGCCCTGTTGCGGACGACCATAACCGCCTCGTTGCTGTCCATATTCGTTGCCAGCCTGTGGACGACCGTAGCCACTACGTGGTTGCCCATAACCGTTATTCGAGCCTTGTGGACGACCATAGCCAGCCTGACCTTGCGGACGACCGTAGCCACTACGCGGCTGACCATAACCATTATTGTTTCCCTGTGGACGGTTATAACCATTGTTTGGGCCTTGTGGACGACCATAGCCATTATTTGAGCCTTGTGGACGACCATAGCCATTACGTGGCTGACCGTAACTATTATTGTTTCCCTGCGGACGACCATAGCCGCCCTCATTGGCATTATAGTTGTTGCGTGGTCGGTAAGCCGGACGCTGTTGTGCGCCTCCCTGTAGAGCTGCACCGAAACCTTCTGGACGGAAACCGCCATCTTCGCTTTGTTGTGTCTTGTACTGTGCGCCTGCGCCTGTGTTGGCAAAAGGGCGCGGCTGATGGATACGTGGACGTGGTGAGCGTCCTGGTTGTGGGCGGAAATTAGGCTGATAACCGCTCTGTGCTTCTTGTTCCAATTCCTGTTTCTTTTCGTTTTCTTCCATGATTGTGGTATTTTTATTAATGATAATGGCCTCACGGCCTGTTTTTCTTTTTGGGACTCGAAGTTGACACTTCGAGCACGGTGGTTATTCTCCTGTGTAATTGTGGGGAGTAATTGCCTTCAGCTCTTCCTTTACAGTGTCGCTGACCTCCAGTGTGTCGATGAACTCATGGATGAGTTGTCGTGACATAGGCTTGTTGGTACGGGTGAGCTGCTTTAAGGCCTCGTATGGGTGCGGATAAGCCTCCCTGCGCAATATGGTCTGTATAGCCTCAGCCACTACAGCCCAAGTGTTATCAAGATCGTCGAAAATCTTTTGCTCGTTTAATATGAGTTTCCCAAGTCCCTTTAGTGTGCTCTCAAAGGCTATGATACTATGTCCTAAAGGCACACCTACATTACGAAGAACCGTAGAGTCAGTAAGGTCTCTTTGGAGTCGGCTTACCGGCAACTTTGCGGCAAGGAACTGCAATATGGCATTGGCAATGCCGAGATTGCCCTCGCTATTCTCATAGTCAATGGGGTTCACTTTGTGGGGCATCGCACTTGACCCGACCTCTCCAGCCTTGATACGTTGCTTGAAGTACTCCATAGAGATATACATCCAGAAGTCTCGGTCGAGGTCGATGACGACAGTATTTATTCGACGCATGGCATCGAAAATAGCTCCAAGCCAATCGTAGTTGGATATCTGCGTGGTGTACTGCTCACGCTGCAATCCCAGTTTGTCGGCAACGAAACTATTGGCGAACTGCTGCCAGTTATATTGCGGATAGGCTACATGATGGGCATTGAAATTACCTGTTGCGCCTCCGAACTTTGCTGTGAAAGGAACGGCTTGTAGAGATTGTAGTTGTTGTTCGAGACGATAGACGAAGACCTGTACTTCCTTGCCAAGTCGTGTAGGCGATGCAGGCTGTCCATGTGTTTTTGCGAGCATAGACACCTCTGCCCATTCCTTTGCTTTGCCATTAAGGTCATCAATCAGTCTTTGCAGTGTAGGTATGTACACATCCTGTATTGCTTCTTTGATGGAAAGAGGCACCGACGTGTTATTTATGTCCTGCGATGTTAGTCCGAAATGAATGAACTCCTTGTATTGCTCGAGTCCACCAATGACATCAAACTGCTCCTTGATATAATACTCTACTGCTTTAACGTCGTGATTAGTGGTCTGTTCTATTGTCTTTACCCTTGTAGCGGCGGTCTCATCGAAGTTACGATATATGTCGCGCAGAGTGTCAAACATGTCTTTTGGGAAATCTTTGAGCTGAGGCAGAGGCAGTTCAGCAAGAGTGATGAAATATTCTATTTCAACACGTATGCGGTATTTTATTAAGGCATACTCTGAAAAATAGTGTGCCAAAGGTTGTGTCTTGCTTCTGTATCTGCCATCAATAGGCGAGATTGCCGTGAGTTCATCTAATTTCATTACTATACTTATATAATAAGGTATAATTTCTATGCTTATTCTTATTTAGGCTGCAAAGGTACGTAGTTTTTTTTGAACTGCAAAGAAAAAAATGAGAAAAAAGAATTAAATTATACAAAAAGGGGAAGAAGGGACGGAGGGGGAAGGAATGGGGAGGTTCGAAGCTGACGCTTCGAGAACGAGGGCTGT
>JBJEKR010000038.1:0-4798 GCA_051878735.1 Prevotella sp.
TAATTCTTAATTTTTAATTTTTAATTTTCAATACTCTTTCACCTCAATCGACTCCCCGATGATGCGTCTCATTTCCCAGACGTCCTTTATTTCGCCCGAGGCTTTGGCTTGCAGCATGATGTTGCCGATGGCGGTTCCTTCTTGCGGACCTGCAATCACTTTTACGCCGCATGCTTCGGCAGTCATTTTGTTGAGGTAGCCGTTCAGTGAGCCGCCGCCTATGATGTGCAGCACGTTGATGTCGGTGTCGGAAAACTCCTTTAGCCAGTTGAACACTTCCTTGTAGCGCATGGCGAGGCTGTCGAAGATGCAACGGCAGATTTCGGCGTAGCCTTCAGGCACATGCTGGTTCGTCTTGCGGCAGTATTCCTTTATCGCCTCCACCATCGATGGTGGATTGGCGAAAGCCTCGTCGTCGGGGTTTATGATGCTGCGCATGGCTGGCTGTTTCATCGCCTCAGCTTGAAGTTCGGCGTGCGAACGTGGTGCGTCAGTCCACTCCTTGCGGCAGCGTTCGTAAATCCACATTCCGCAGATGTTCTTCAGAAATCGTGTCGTGCCTTCTATGCCACCTTCGTTGGTGAAGTTCAGTTCGTAGCTGCGCTCGTTAATTATAGCCTTCTTTGTCTCAATGCCCATAAGACTCCATGTTCCAGAACTGAGATATGCAAAATGCTCGTCCTTGGCTGGAACTGCTGCCACGGCACTGGCTGTGTCGTGACCCGCAACAGCCACCACGGGCACTGCGCCGAGACCTGTCAGACGCTGCACGTTCTCTGTCAAAGTTCCTATCACCGTAGCGGGGTGTGTCAGTTCGCCAAACTGCGAGCGTTTGAGTCCGATGCTTTCTATCAGCTCTGCGTCGAGGTCTCCCGTCGAGGGATTGAGCATCTGCGATGTAGAAGCCACAGTGTATTCGCATACGGCGCGACCTGTCAGCATGTAGCTCAGTGCATCGGGCATGAACAGAATCTTCTCTGCGTTCTCCAGTGCCGTGTCGCCGTTTTGCTTCATTGTGTAGAGCTGGAAGAGCGAGTTGAAGTTCATGAACTGTATTCCAGTCTTTTCATACACTTTCTCCTTCGCCATTTTCTCCGCAAAATATTTTTCCTTTGCACCAACGGTGTGTGGGTCGCGGTAGGCGAGAGGGTTGCGCAGAATGGCTTTGTCCTTTCCTATGCAGACGAAGTCGCAGCCCCAAGTGTCGATTCCGATGCTCTTGATGCTGATGCCTTTGTCGGCTACAAGTTTCAAACCTTTTACTATCTCATTGTATAGGGCAAATATGTCCCAATATACATGTCCGCCCGTTTCGATGAGATTGTTGTCGAATCGGGTTAGTTCCTCAAGTGCCAGTCGCCCTCCGTCCAAGCTGCCTATTATGGTTCTTCCGCTTGTCGCTCCGAGGTCAACTGCAAAATAATATTCCTTTTGTTCCATTTTTTTTCTTGTTTAGGTAGATATTTCGGTGGCAAAGGTAGTCTGAAAAAATCGCTTTAAACAATAGTTTTTGATTTTCTAACCTTGTTTTTTGAGGCGAAGGCAGTGTCTTATTGCATTTTGTTCAGACCCTCCCAACGAACGTTCCATTTCCCGTCTTTGGGGAAACCTGGATTTGTGGTGTTGGGACAGCCATCCCAACCTGCACACATCATCGCTACGGCACAGAGCAATGCGCCGTTGCCTGGCAAGTAGATGCGCAGTCGTTTAGGCTCTTGGAAGTTGTGCCCGTTGACGAGATAGGTATTCTTCTGCTTCGGGGTGAGCAGTGCGTCGATGGCTGCTTCGCTGTCGCCAAGTCGGGCAGCACACATGGCAATCATGCCGTAATCCCAACCCCATGTGCTCTCCCAATTCCAACCTTCGTTTACCCACTTTAATGTGGCGTGCATTGTCGATTCGTTGTAAAGAGGTGAAAGTTGAGAGTTGAGAGTTGAGAGATTTGCGGGCAACAGACCACAGGCTCCGAGAACGGCGGGGTGGTCGGTGGTCAGAAGAGGGGAATTAGGAGTCAGGAGTGGAGAGTTAGGAATGGGAAGGGCAGAAACATAGATGCCTTCTGACTCAGCCAAAGGTGCCATGCGGCTGATGATGTCGTCCCACTCTTTGCTGCGTGGTTTTCCCATGCGCTCACGCCACTGTTGCGCCACCAAGAGACCATAACGCCAGTATGCCTGTTCAAAGGGTTGGTGACAGGAGTTCTTCCATGTCATGCACTCCTGCATGGCGGTCTGTCCGTGAAGCACTATTGGTTTGCCTGCACCTTTATCGCACGCAAGGGCAAAGTCTGCCATGAACTGCGCTGTGGCTTCCA
The DNA here is from genome assembly GCA_051878735.1 of Prevotella sp. Lineage (GTDB taxonomy): Bacteria > Bacteroidota > Bacteroidia > Bacteroidales > Bacteroidaceae > Prevotella. The sequence continues at coordinate 2,315 of JBJEKR010000038.1, forward strand.
CGGCTTCGGCATGTGCCTCCAGTGTGGCTGTGTCGGGGTGGCGGCGGTAGGCTTCCTCTGCCATGTATATATAATGTGGCTGCTGCCATGTGAGGAACGATCCCGTGTTTGATGGTGCTTCGCCAGCCCAAGGGTCGGTCATCTTCATCCAGCGTGCGCCGCCGAAACCTTGTCGGCGAGCAATCTCGCGAGCAGGGGCAAGAGCCACGTCGTCATACCACGACAGTGTGCGGTCGATGACTTCGGGACGATTCCACAACGAGAAATGAACGGCGTGCCACCATGTCATTTCAAGGTGCGGACGACCAAACCATGAGTTGTAGGTCAGACCCGTTTCCTGAGGCGGAACGCCACCTTTGCCGCAGTTGACGTGTGTGACGTACTGCGACAGCACAGTGCGGCGTTCAAGTTCCTTTGCCCTTGGGTCGGTGCAGAGCGAGAAATCCACAAAGCCTCCACTCTGCCAAAAGTCTGCCCAGCGTGTGCGGATTGCCTGAAGCTCGTCGGCGAAGCAAAGTTTCTTGGCTATGCAGGCTTCAAGGCTCTGATGATAGGTCACGGCAACGTCGATAGCAGTGTCTGAGGGGCAGAGGGTGAAGACGTGTGGCGATGTGTTGTCGAGTGTCGCCTTTCCTCGCCAGCGCAGAGTGACGTAATAGCGCGTGTTGTCAATCAGATGTTCTATCACCGCCATCTGCTTGTCGGCAGACACTATTTTCGATGTGTGCTTCTTTGTGCTTGTCCAGTCGGAAGCGTCATCGGAGTGCTGTCCCGTGGGGTAGGGCAGACGCAGTCGCAGTGCCGCCTGTCGCTTTGCGAAAAGCGGAGTGGCAACGTGAGCGAACAGACATTCTCCATTGGCTCCAGTGGTAACTCTTACAGGCGAGGCACACACCGCATAGCTCGACTCCACGATGCCTTCCCACAGCTTCAGTTCTTGGCGAATGTCGCTTATGGAGGTTAGAGGCACGGCTTCGCCTTTGGCATCAGTGAACACTAAACCGAAGCACCCGAGGTTCAGACGATGAGGATTCACGCGAAAATAACTCGTTGCGTCCTTGTTGCGTCCTTCGCTCTTGTATTCCACGGCATAGACTTCCTCGCGTCCGTGTCCAGCGTCAACAGTCCGCTGCGACTCCTGTTCGGTTAGCTGCTTCGTGTTTGGAAACGAGTGCCAACCCCATGCTGACATCGTTGTGAGGGGAACGCCTTCGGCATAGTTTTCGGGAAAACTCTGTAGTCCCGTAACGTCTATCGTTGCGGCAAATTCACCGTTGCCCACCGTCAACGACGACAGAGGGTCGGCCATCTCCACCTTTGGGTTGTTGCGTTCAAGTACTGCTTGGCGGTCAATCTTTGCAGATTGTGTAGTTGCCACTACGGTCAGTAGTATGGATATGATAGTCATTATCTTGGCAAATTAAAGGCTCTTGTCATTTCTGCCATCTCTTCCTGACTCATGCCGTCAGGTTCGAAGCCCATGCACTTTGCGTTGATGTAGATTTTCGCGCTTTTTGAGAGAACGTCGATTTGGTCGAAGGCGTCCATCACGTCAATTCCTTTTGCAAACACGCCGTGCTTCTCCCACATTACCACGTCGTAGTCTTCCAGTTCCCTCAGTGTGCCTTCGGCAAGTTCGAGACTTCCTGGCAGAGCGTAGGGGACGATGCCGAGACCTAACGGACAGAAAGCCTTTGTCTCGGGAATCATGCTCCACAGCAGGTTGCTGAGCACGTCCTTGCCCATCATCTTCTTGTTGTGGCTCATGGATATCAGCTCTATCGGGTGTGTGTGTACAGTAGCTCTGTAGTTTGAGCCACGCTCAATCATTCGTGCGTGGACAGAGAGGTGGCTTGGCAGTTCTGATGTGGGCATCACGGCATTGTCGGCAATGATGACGTAGCTTGCGCAGTCGTCGAGGATGCGTATTATAGAACCGTTTTCCATTGGCCAGCGTGCAAGGTCGCGCATTCGCTTTCCTGTTCCCTTACAGAAGAAGTAAGTGTCCTTCAGTGCGGGCAATACCGTGCCAATCTGCTTTGCCTCGCTTATGGCAGGCAACTGGCGAATCTCGTCATCGACGAGTTCTGTTATGTTCACTGTAATGTTTCCACCGTTGCGCTCAGCCCATCCGTTCTGCCAGAGGTAGCCAGCGACTTCTGCGATTTTGTCGATTTCTCTTTTCAATTCCAATCGACCGTCCAAAATACTTTTCATAGTTGTATATGTTCTTAATTCTTAACTCTTAATTCTTAATTTTTAATTTAAGTTTCGCCAGTAACAATACCGCCGTCTGTAGGGGCAGACCGATGTGTCTGCCCGACGCCGTAAGGCGTACCACGTAGGGCTAAATCGGTGGATGTATGTCGTTCCGACATCGGGCAGACACATCGGTCTGCCCCTACAATCGGGTCTTCACCTTCGACTTCTCTCTCCCCCTTGGGGGAGCTGGAGGGGGCTTCGGTCTGCCCCTACAATCGGGAG
>JBJEKR010000039.1:0-4767 GCA_051878735.1 Prevotella sp.
TGAAGCCAGCTCGTGAGAACATGAAGAAGATGTACATCCACAAGATTGTGAATGTACTCGGTTCTGACGGCAAGCTCGCTCAGTAAGACATTATCGCGCTAATATTAAAAAGGGGTTGACATTTTCGTGTCAACCCCCTTTTTGTATCGTTCGGCTTGTCATTCCAAAGTTGGAATGTGTTTCGCTACACCCTTTGTACCGTATTGTTCATTTTCAACATGCGTTGAGGTACGCTATTGCGTATTTCGTCTATCACCATTTGCTTTATGCCTTTGCGCACATACGTCTTTGTCGTCAGCATCACTACTTCACGTGTGGGAATAGGTATTGCAAATGGCCTAACTAACCTTTTCTGAACGTCAGAGAGTTGGTCTAATGCCAGCTCGGGAATGAATGTTATGCCCTGACCTGCCTCGACCATCCGCATAAAAGTCTCAATGCTGCCCAGCGAGTAAGTTGTCTTACTGTCACATGCCGATTTTATGTTGCAGAACTTCACTAATTGGTCGCGGAAGCAGTGGCCCTCGTCGAGCAGCCAGATGAAATGTCCCGACAAGTCGGCTGAACGTATTGCCTTCGAATGGAATAGGCTATCGCTCTCCGCAACGTAGGCAATGAACTGCTCGAAATAGAGACCGTCCTGTTCGTAGCCCTCCATGTCTTCCAAGGCAACGACGATGGCAACGTCTATTTCGCCTCGCGAGAGTGCCTTTTTGCAGTCGGCCGTCTTCATCTCGCTCACGCGGAAATCAACGTCAGGATAATCTGCCATGAGTCGAGTGAAAAAGCGTGGCAGCAGATATGGTGCTATGGTAGGCAGTATGCCGATTCGAAACGTTCCGGAAAGTGCATTGCGTTCTTCCTCCACGATGTCCTTGATTTTCTTTGCCCGCGAGAGCACTTTCCATGCCTGTTCCACGACGAGCCGTCCTATTGCCGTTGGCGTGACCTGCTGCGACGACCTCTCGAAGAGCTTTACTCCAAGCTCCTGCTCCAGTTTCTGTATCATCGCACTAAGTGTTGGCTGTGTCACTCCGCACTGTTCAGCAGCCTTGGCGAAGTGTCGCACCCTATACACTGCGACGATATATTCCATTTGTTGTAAAGTCATGCTATTGTTCTTTTCTGCAAAAGTACGATTTTTCAGCCAAACTGCCAAACATTCTGCGAAAAAAGAATAGTTACAGCCCTTACTTCCAAACTTAGGGTAATGTTTAAACAATAATCTCGCGGGTATAGCAACGGCGACGCTTTACATACTTTGGTTCCATAATGCGCCACTGGGAGAGTTCGCGCACATTGTCCTCGAGCTGGGGGCCTGTCTCAGCCCACGTCATGCCACAAGAGTTATACACTGGAATGAGGTCAACGAAGAAGGCTGCATTGACACCCTTGCCCTGATAGTCAGGATGTACGGCTATGAGCATAAGCTCTACTTTCTCCTCGTGTTTCCATTTTAACGCGCGCAAAAGATGGAACCAGCCAAAGGGCAATAGGCGGCCACGGCTCTTCTGCAATGCCTTGGAAAGACTGCCCATGGTGATTGCTACACCAACAAGCTCGCCTTTCTCGTCCTCTACGGCAGAGATAAACCGCGGGTCAACAAGAGGTATGTAGGTCTTGGCAAAGTCCTCTACCTGACGCTCGCTTAGCTCAGTGAAGCCAAACAGGGGAGAATAGGCACGGTTGAGCAGATTGAATATGCGTTGGGCGTAGCCGCCTTTCGTCAATTCCTTTCGCGTCACCTTCCTCCGTTTCAAGCCCAGCATCTCCAACGACCTTGTTGCAACACGGGTGAACAAAGGTGGTGTCTCAGCAGGCACTGGCACCTGTATCTGAATCCAGTCAACCTCTTTCTTGAAACCGTGACGTTCCATGTGCTGTGGGTAGTATGGTGGATTGTATATGGTAATCAATGAACTGCACAGGTCGAAGTCTTCAACGAGCATTCCTTCCTTGTCGAAATCGGATATGCCCATAGGCCCTTGAATATGAGTCATTCCGCGCTTGCGCCCCCATTCTGCCACGGCATCTATGAGAGCCTTCGACACTTGTTCATCATCAACAAATTCTATCATGCTGAAGCGCACGCAGCGAGTCTGCCATTTCTCGTTTGCCTTGTGGTTGATAATTCCCGCTATGCGTCCTACGACATTCCCCTCTGCATCGTATGCCACGAAGGGCACGATGTCGGAGTGTTCGAGACCTGCATTCTTTTTCGGGTCGAATGTATTTCGAATGTCTATGTCAAGGTCAGGCACATAGCAGCTGTTGCCGGCATAAATCTTTCTTGGCAGGGCGATGAAGTCGTTCATTGCCTTACGCGACGTAGCTTCTTTTATTACAACAATATTCATTTTTTGTAGTCTTAAGCTTTTCGACTGCAAAATTACTACTTTTTTTTCAATCTTTCAATTTTTTATAAAAAAAAGGTATAGCGTTGATAGCTATACCCCTTTTTTGCGCAGCCCACACTCCCTGTGCCGCGCTGTTGTTAAAGACAGGAAAATGAGAGTCAGTTGATGAGATAAACCTTTTCCTTGCCATTGAACTTGCACCTTACCGTGGCACGTCCATCGACGATCTGACCAATCTTAATGTCCACCTTGCCACCCTTTGCAGTAGCCTTGATGGTCGATTTGTCGTGCAGGGGGGCGTATGTCTGATAGCGTGTATAGTCCGTAAATCCGTTGTCGTTGGTTGAGAAAATAGGCTTTGCCGGCAGTGCAATCTTCTTGCCGTCAACGGTTATAGTAACCTCTGGTACAGTAGGACGCTCGCATGCAAGTCCAGGCTTTGAGAATCCTATTCCGTGAAGGTCAAGAAGTCCCTCGCTGCCATTACCCTCTACTATAAGATAGATGGCGTGCTTGCCTGAAAGTCCCTCGACAGCAGGAACGGCCACCTCGTAGTTGCGTGCCTTCTTAGGGGCATTTGCTGGAACTTCTATCTTGGCTATCTCCTTGCCGTTCCATGTGGCATTGGCGTATGGCCCGTCAAGCATTATGCGTATGCTGAAGGCACCCTTGCCCTTAGGAGTGAGGTTTAAGCAGAGTTTCGTGCCGTCACCTGCCTTTGTCCCCTCAAAGGCATTGATTCCCTTTGTTGCTTGTGACAGTCCACCGAAGCCGAAGTACTTGAATCCTACCACGCCTCCGTTTTGAATGTCGGTCAAATCCATGCTGTTGTTCCAAACGTCGAAGTTGTCCTGCAACCAACGCTGGTCGCTCATGTAGCAGGCATAACCAGCGGAATAATAGGCGTATGGAGGAAGACCAAAAATGTGGAATCCCTCGCTGGTTACCTCGGCACCCGTGTATTTCATGCCATCGGAAGCCTCGGAAGTCCACTCGTTGTTCTTTGCGTAAGGGTCGTAGGCAACGATGCGCACCTTCCCACCCTTTGCCACTGGCTTTTTGTCCCATTCAATCTTGATGGGAGCCACCATGGCCTGACGGGCAAAGCCGAAGCCACGTGGTGGACGATGGTAAAAGACATACCATTGGCCGTTGATTTCCTGAATGGATCCGTGGGTGTTGTGGGCGGCATTCGTGGCTATAAGATGTGTTCCGTCTTCGTTGGGAAGCACTCCACGCGAATCTACAAGCACGCCGCCTGAACGCCAAGGACCCAGAGGTGAGTCGCCGTAGGCATAGCGGAGGGCGGAATTGGTAGAGCCAAGGCCATAATCAGGACCGCTGTAGCCTGAGAACACCATTACATATTTGTTGCCTACCTTGCGTATGCTCGATGCCTCAAAGAAGTTGAAGTCGCCGGGGTTCTGGTCTTTGTAGAGGGCTGAATACTGCGTTCCCTCAGGGTCGCAAATAACACCATAACGTTTGCTGGCAGGAATGAAATAGTCGCGGATTTCCGTTCCTGGGCGCACGGCATACATGTTGTCTTGGTCGAGTTCGTATGCCGTTGAATGACGGAAACCGTAGAAGACGTAGGCACGGAAGCCGCGGTTGTAGTCAGGGTCTTTCTTGTCGGTGATGTTCTCTACAAAGACAGATGGATCGAAATCTATCAGTGAACCATCGACACAAGCCGTACCGTCGGCATTGAGGTTGACGGGAGTGAAAGGACCGTCGGGACGGTCGCCCTTGCACACCATTGCCACACGTCGCTTGCCACGTGAATGTGGGTAGAGCCAATAGGTCTTCTTGCATGTTGCCTTGTCAACCACCTCTACGAGATCGGGAGCATACATCGTGTCCCATTGTCCATTGACATAATAGCTGAATACAGGACCTTCGTCGCGCCAATCAGTAAGGTCTTCAACAGGTGCCGACCATATACGGACGTCGTTACCGCAGTATTCCGTATATCTTACGTCATGTGAGCCGATAATGTAAGCGCGTTTCTTTCCCGGATTGTCGGGATCGTCAAACACTCGTGGCTCACCATCAGGCAGATGTTCCCACAAAGGGAGATAAGGGTTCTGGGCTGATGCCAGAGCTGCCACCATAGCAAAGGCGGCAATCATCAGGTTCTTCTTCATAATATTTCAATTTATAAATTCTTTTCAATCAAATATAGTTTTCAGCACAAAGGCAAATGATACAAATTTGTTAGACCTATACGGTTGTGGATGCGCAGCCATTCTTAATTGCCTCCGTCGATGCTCAGCGCACCATCAAGCGCAAATCTGAGGCAGTGTAGGCCCCCTCCAACTCCCCCAAGGGGGAGAGAGAAGTCGAAGGTGAAGACCCGATTGTAGGGGCAGACCGATGTGTCTGCCCGATGTCGGAACGACATACATCC
>JBJEKR010000040.1:0-20387 GCA_051878735.1 Prevotella sp.
TGTATATTTATAAACAAGCAAGTTGATATATATTCACTTGCGAAAGTTAAGTAAAAAATAAATGTAAGGTAAATAAATGCTAAATTCATAAAAATAGTATTATCTTTGCAGCGGTTTTGTTTTCTGTACGAGTTGACTCTAAATATGTACGACTTGATGATTTTAGTAAACTAATGCAAGGAACCAAATTCTGCGTAGAAAAATATAATTTTTTAACAACCAATTAAGGGAGTTTAATGATTGGCAAACTAAAGATACGATTACTTTATGCTTCGCTTGTTGCAATAATTGTTTTGATTATTGCGATTCCTTGTGTGTATTCATGTGCAAAAGCCACCGACTGCCATGTGGTCGTCATTTTCTCTCACGACAAAGGCTTCCACAATTACACCCTGATGATTGATGCCCTTGAAAGGGAGTTTGCCAAGTCGGATTTGGACGACAAAAACATTCATCTTTCCTATTTCTTTCTTGCTTGCGAACGTTGGGGGCACGACCAGGAAGTGATAGAGGCAAGAAAAATTATCGACGAGGCACGAAGGACTCACAAAATCGACCTTATAGTCACCATCGGCGACCAGGCAAGCTATTCGGTGGCCGTGTGCGGCCATTCCGTCGTCCATGAGGTGCCTATGGTTTTTGCCGACGTCATCTATCCTAACGAGAAAGTCATTACTCGCCACGACAACATCACCGGATTCAGAAACGACATCGACATCGTAGAGAACATTAAGCTCTCACCGACACTCACCAACACATACGCTACATACACTCTGCTCGACTTCACCTTCCTCGACCGCATGACGAAGGCCAATATTGTCAAACAGATAGAAGGCCACGACGAGATAGTAAACAACCTCGACTGGAACATGCACCTCTTGGACATTAGGAATCTGCCCAAGGGAAAATACTCCATTACACCCTTCTCGTTGCGCAACATCAAAATCAACACGGCCAACAAGGCGGCTGGCGATTCGCTCGGTTCGTCCAACTTCATCTATGTCATGCGTCAGTACAGTCCTTTCACTTACATACAGCTGAAGTTCGACTCCGAGGCGTTGGTCATGATTCGCATGAATGCCCATAAACCCATGATTACTGCCATCAATTCCGAATTCGGTCGTCCCGAAAGCCATTTCATTGGCGGCTATTTCGCCTCTGCCGAAACCATTGCCGCCGACGTGGCCGACTATAGTCTTAAGATTCTCGATGGTACGCCGATAGACAAGCTGCCCGTGAAGACATCCAAAAAGGATTATTACATCGACTGGCAGGTGGCTAAGAAGCACGGTTTCGACAAGCACAATCTGCCCGAGGGCTTCCATGTGGTCAACATGCCATGGAAGGACAAGTATCCCATAGCATATTTGCTGATTTCCTACTTCGGATTCGTTGTCGTGATAGCGGCAATGGTAGTGCTCGTATTGCTGATATTCAAAGAGCGGCGTGAGAAGAAACATGCCCTGAAGCTCGTCGAGCAGGACAACGCCATGTTCAACATGGCCATACAGGACAGTCAGACCTTTGTTTGGAAGCACCGTGGTACACAGCTGTTCATGGGCGACGCTTTCTGGGAGTGCTTCGGACAGGAACCCCACGTCATCGTGATTGACGAGTTCCGCCGAATGCTTCATCCCGACTACCGCAGTGTCTTCGACTCAGGCATCAGCGAAGTGAACAAAGGCAACCTCTTCACGGGCGAGGTCATGGCCGACTTCCGTGGCGACGGCAACTACCAGTGGTTTAAGCTACGCGGCCACGGCATCCTCACCGACGACGGAAAGTTTGAGCGGGCTTACGGCATGATTATCAACATCGACAACTTCAAGCAGCGCGAGAAGGCCCTCGATGATGCCCGCCGTCTGGCAGAAGAAGCCCAGCTGAAAGAGTCGTTCCTGGCCAACATGAGCCACGAGATACGCACCCCGCTCAACGCCATCGTAGGCTTCTCCTATCTGCTGGCGCAGCCTGAGGGCACTTATGCGCCCGAAGAGCGTGAAATGTTTATCAACACAATCAACACAAACAACGACCTGCTGCTTAAGCTTATAAACGACATTCTCGACATCTCGCGCATCGACTCGGGACAGATGGACTTCGACATCAAACCCCTCTTCGTGAGCACTCTTGTTGAAAAGGTTTACAACACCTTTACCATGCAGATGCCTGAGCACCTTGAGTTTGTACTGGCCAAACCCGACTACGACGCAGAGATAATGGCCGATGAAAGCCGCATGCAACAGGTGCTCACCAATTTCCTCACCAATGCGGGCAAGTTTACGCCCGAAGGCAAGGTGACGCTTGGCTGGCACATCGACCTTGCCGCCTCCAAGGTAGAGCTTTATGTGGAAGACACGGGCATTGGCCTGGCCGACGAAGACCGCAAGATGGTGTTCAGCCGCTTCTACAAGAAAGACGAGTTCATACAGGGAACAGGTCTTGGCCTGTCCATCTGCAAAGCCATTGTGGTGCGCCATGGCGGCACCATCAGCGTCAAGTCGCAGCTCGGTAAGGGCAGCCGCTTCTCGGTGTTCATGAAAATACGAGAGGGTGGGGTAGTGGACTTAGAGTCAAAGCGATACGTAAATATTAAGTAAGTTTTTTAGGAGTGGGAGTTAAGTAGTTGACTCCTTGGTAGAATTTTAGGTGGTTATTCGCCGACAAGTAATAAGGATTATTATGAAAAAAATGAAAATTGAAAGGATTGCCGTGGTGCTCTGCATTGTATTGGCTTCAGTGATGAACCTTAATGCGCAGAACACGACGTCGTCAATAGCAGGCACAGCCACCGATGGAGAAGAATCGCTGGCAGGAGCAGTAGTTAAAGTAACACATTTGGAATCAGGAACAACATACTCTACTGTATCAAATGGCAAAGGCTTCTTCCGTTTCGATGGATTGCGCCCTGGCGGACCCTACAAGGTGGAGGTAAGCTACGTTGGACACGAAAAAAGCATCGTCAACATCAAGCAAATACACCTTGGAGAAGTCTATTCGTGCAATGTAAGTCTCAATAGTGGCAACGAACTCAACGAAGTGGTCGTCACAGGTACAGCCGCCGTCCGCAAGACTGGTGGCTCTGAGCACATCACTGCCGGCGACATTTTGAAAACACCGTCTATAGAGCGCAGTCTTGACGACATCACCAGGCTCTCTCCCTATTTTCAGGGCAACACTTTCGGCGGCCGCGACCAAGGCATGAACAACTACAGCATCGACGGTGCCAACTTTAACTTCAACATGGGACTTGATCGCGGACGACTACCTGCCCAAAACCGTCCCATCTCAATCGACGCCCTTGACGAAATTCAAATCGTCACCTCGGCTTTCGACGTTAAGAACAGCAACTTCATGGGGGCCAGCGTCAATGCCGTGACCAAAAAAGGTACCAACACCTTCCATGGCACTGCCTACACTTTCTTTAAGAACGAATACCTTCGAGGCAACCGCATCGACCATGAAGACCTGGGCGAGCGCGTCAAGGAACAGCGCAACATCTGGGGCATGACCCTCGGGGGACCTATATTGAAAGACAAGATATTCTTTTTCGTCAACGGTGAATACGAACACTCGCCCAAACCCATACACAAGTGGAAGCTCTCGACCGACGGTAAGGACAATGCCGCCGACATGATTTCGCGCGTCACAGCCGCCGATATGGAGCGTTTCGCCGCCGACCTCAAGAGCATGTACGGATGGGATCCAGGCTCTTGGACCGACTTCAACGGTGTTAACGACACCTATCGACTGCTTGCCCGTCTCGACTGGAACATTTCCGACCGTCACCATGCCATGCTGCGCTATAACTACACAGGCATGAAGACCGACAACAACGTCTCGGGAGGTGCCCTCGGCCTTGGCGCGCCGGTGAGCAACTTGTCGCAGTCGTTCCGCGGCTCAACGTGGGTGAGAAAGGACAACGTCCACTCGCTTACGGCCGAAGTCAACAGCCGCTTCAGCAGCACCATAAACAATGTGTTGCGTGCGGGCTTCACCTTCAACGACGCCAACAACCGTGAGAGTGACGCAGCCTTCCCCACCATCGACATTCTCAAGCCCGACGATGCCGGCGTCAACCGCCCCTTCATGAATGCCGGCTACGAGCAGCATGCCTACCTCAACGGCATCAACGAGAAGAGCTGGAACATAGTCGATAATCTCACCTTGTCGCTTGGCAGCCACTTCCTCACCGTGGGCGCAGGCTTCGAATCGACCAACGCCTCAAACTGTTACATGCGCTATGGTGCCGGTTACTACCGCTACAACTCCTACGACGATTTCCTTCAGAAGAAGGCTCCCGTGGCCTTTGCCATCTGCTATTCGCTCACTGGCGACGAGCGCGCCCTCTCCGATGTCACCTACAACCGCATCTCGCTCTATGCGCAGGACGAGTGGAGCGTCAACAGCCGCCTGCGCCTGCTCTACGGTGTACGCATGGACATGCCAATGTACACCAACCACCGCTACGAGAATCCCTCGGTGGCCAACCTCGACTTCAACGGCGAGAAGCTCAACACTAACCAGTGGCCCAAGGCGGTGCCGCTGTTGTCGCCACGCATAGGCTTCAACTACGACGTGGCCTCCGACGGCAGCCTCCGACTTCGTGGAGGTACGAGCATCTTCACTGGCCGCTTTCCGCTCATTTTCCTCAGTAAGATGCAGGAAGGTTCGGGTATGCTCCAGACATCGGTACAGATAAAGGATGCCAATGACCCGCTGCTTCAATATTTTGCCGGCAAGGGTGTACTCACCCCGAGTCAGGTGCTCAACGAGCTCGTCCCCTCGCTGCCCGCCGACCTGAAGAAGCGTTTCCCCACTGAGCCGGGAGCCGTGAGCAACCTTATTGCCATTGACCGCAACTTCAAGATGCCGCAGGTGTGGAAATCAACCCTCGCCATCGACTGGAAGTTGCCTTTGCCCTTCGACAACCTCTTTACTCTCGAAGGAACATTCGCCAAGGACATCAACGCCATTACCGCATACGATGCCAACATCGACCTCTCTAAGGTTGAGGCCCGACGCTTCAGCGGCAACGACAACCGCTACTTCTACCCCGGCATGAGCAGTGTGCGCATACATCCCGACAACGGCTATGCCTATGTCATGACCAATACCAGCAAGGGATATTCGGCCAATGTCATGGCCCAGCTGAAGATGAGCCCCGCGAGAAACCTCGACCTCATGGCTGCCTACACCTTCACCGCCTCGAAGGCTCTCAACCCAATGGGCAGCAACCAGATAGAGAACACGCCCAACAACCTTGCCACCGTCAACGGCTACAACTATGCCGAGGTGGGCAATGCCCGCTACATATTCTCACCCCATCGCCTCATAGCCTCGGCTTCTTACCGCATCGACTATGCACGCAACAATATGGCAACCCTCGTGTCGGTTTTCTATGAAGGCCGAAGAAATGGCTCCTACAGCTACGTTTACAGTACCGACATGAACAACGACGGCATCAACCAGGACCTCATCTACATCCCTTCGTCGAAGGACGAACTGCTGTTTCAGGACATCAAGGACAAGCAGGGCAACGTCACCTTCACGGCATCAGAACAGAGTGAGGCCTTCTGGGCTTTCGTCAACCAAGATTCTTATCTCAGCAGCCACAAGGGCCAATATGCCGAGCAGTATGCCGCCTACAATCCTTGGTTCAACCGCTTCGACCTTCGCCTCTCGCAGGAGCTCAAGGTCAAGGTTGGCAACAGCTTAAACCGCCTCCAGCTCAACCTCGACATCCTCAACCTCGGCAATTTGCTTAACAGCGGCTGGGGACTTGTCAAGTCGGCCCGCGCCGCAGCGTGGAAGCCGCTCAACCGCGTAGGCGTTGACGCTAACAACACCCCTATCTTCAACATGTCAACCTACAATGACAGCGACGGCAAGCTCCGCCTTGTTGACAGTACCTACGACATTCTCCGCAGCTCGGCTTATTGTTGGCAGATGCAGATAGGCGTGAAGTACATATTCAATTAACGGCTTGAAGTAATTTTTCTACCGTTTTGTTGGCTCCGAAAAAAAATAAGCTGAAATATTTGGCGTTTCGCATTTTTTGACGTACTTTTGCATCATCCAACGATTACAATACTTAACACAATATCGTATGAAAAAACAATAAGTATCGTCATTGCATTGTTTTTCTGCCTCCAAGGCGGTATGATAATGGCCCAAGGCCAGGCAGATGCCTTGATGAAGATGGCACAAGATTTTCTTGCACAAAAGGAATACACCAAGGCGCGCAGCGCCTACCTGCAAGCCTACAAAGCCTACGCCTCGGCCTCGCAGTACGACAAGGCCACGGTCTGCGGAGCCAAGGTAGCCTCCCTCTATTATCGGGAAAACTTCTACAAAGAGGCTTTCGACATGCTCCGGGCTACCGACCAGCTTATTACAGTGTGCGAACAAAACAGCCACAAGTCGCGCCCCGACCTGCGCTATACCACCACCAAGGAACGCCTGCAGATGTACACCCGCCTTCGCAAGGCGGCCAACGCCAAGGAACAGCTTGCAAGGCTTGACGACCTTGCCAAAGCCTCGGCCATCGACTCGCTCCACACCGACCTGCTCTATACTAAGGCAAGCCACCATTACACCTTCGGCCAGACGGCGCAGGGTGACGCTGCCATCAACCTTCTGATAGGCAAATACAAGGACGCCAAGCAGTATGACAAAGTCATCGCCTGCTACCAGACGCTAATAGACTTCGCACGCAAGAGCGGCAATGCCGCCATGACTTCGCGCACCTATGAGCAGTATATCATTTGGAAAGACTCAGTGAGAGTGCTCAAGGCGCAGGACGAGTTGGCCGCCCTGAAGCGTGAGTGTGCCGACAAGCAGACGGCCATCGACGACCGCGACAGCAGTCTTGCCCGTCGTCAGTATATCATTGTCGGGCTTTGCATCTTGGCTGCTGTGCTGGCCGCCACCCTGGTTTTTGGAGGCATTGTGCTCATGCGCTTTATAGTGCTCACGCGCAAGCAGAAAAAGGCCATCGAGGTAGCCAACGAGAACAACGAACTGAAGGCAACCTTCATTCGCAATATTTCGGCGCAGCTGTCGCCCACGCTCGACCGCCTCGACGGCACTCAGTCAGCCGTTGCCGCCCTGAAGGACTTCATGGGCCACATCGGACAGCTGTCGGAGCTTGAGGCCCACATGACCGAGCCGTGCGACATGCAGGAGAAGAACATTGCCACCTTCTGCGATGGCATAGCCAAGAAGATGGAAGGCAAAATGAAGAGCGGCGTCAAACTCGTGGTCAACGCCCCAAGGCTGAGCATGGCGGTCAACGCCGAGATGCTCGAGCACGTGCTGCTGCATCTGTTGCACAACGCAGCTTACTATACGCCCGAAGGCGGCAAGATAACGCTCGACTACAAGAAGCGTGGCGCCCACCCCCACCAGTTTATCGTTACCGACACGGGTCCTGGCATCGATGCCGACAAGCGCCCCGTGCTGTTCAAACCCTTTGCCAGCGTCGGCGACCTCACTCAGGGTGACGGCCTCGGCCTGCCCATCTGTGCCTTGATGGCCATCCGTATGAACGGCACGCTGACGCTTGACGAGAGCCATACAAAGAGCGCCCGTTTCGTACTTGAACTGCACACTTGATGTCCGCCCGAATCCCACATAAACTATAAAAATAAAAGAATGAAACGTAAGAAAACATTTGCCATGGTTGCCCTCGCATTTGCCATCCTCACCCTTGTCAATGCTCATTGTGTAGCAAACGACAACTCAAGTACCCCAACGGAAGACGCATCTGCCACGCCACCATACTATCCGGGCGACACCGTGCCCGACAGCTACATATTACGGCAGGGACTCGACGCATTCTTCACGTCGCAGGAAATACCCGACACCATTTTTGCCATCATGCAAGGCAAGACCTACAAGGCAGATTGTACAGTGCCCCGAAGTGACTTGCGCTATCTGTTGTGTCTCCACCGCGACATCGCAGGCAATGCCATCGTAGGCGAGATGGTGGTCAATAAGGCCATTGCCGCTGACGTGGTTGACATATTCCGTGAGCTGTTTGTCAACGGCTACCCTATAGAACGCATGCGTCTTATCGATTATTGGGATGCTGACGACGAACGTTCGATGACCGCAAATAATTCGTCGAGCTTCAATTTCCGTTTTATTTCCCACACTACTAAGGTGTCGAAACACGGTGCGGGTATGGCTGTTGACATCAATCCCCTCTACAATCCCTACCACAAGGTGCTTGCCGATGGCACTGAGGTGATAGAACCAGCCGCAGGCAAACCTTATCTCAATCGTGCCGCCGACTTCGACTATAAGCTGACCAAGGGCGACTTATGCTATGAACTTTTCATTCAGCATGGATTCGAATGGGGTGGTAACTGGACTTCGGTCAAGGACTATCAGCATTTCGAGAAGTAGAAGGTTGGCTTTCTGCCACTACATCTGTATCACGGGGGCGGTTGCAAGGAAAAATGTTACTTTGTTACTCAGTTTTTTGCATTGAAAACGCAAAATGTTACCGTTATTTCTTTCTATATATAATAAAAATATTTATAAAAAGGTACGCACAAGGCATGTTGCAGGAAAAATATGAAAGTTAACGTGAATTCGACATCAACATCACATTTTCTAAGGCATTGACACTCCACGGTTTACGTTCTTGGGGAAATACTTCACGTTCGTGGGGAAAACAGGACGACGAGGTGAAAATGGCAGTAACTTTGCACCGTCAAACAAAGGATGGCAAAACCTATGTAAAAAGCAGGTCATAATCTAAGACCAAGGCCAATATTAACCTAAGACCGGCCCAAATCATAAGTTAAGACCCCAAAAAAGACAAGCATCCAGAGTGTTGACAAACATCATGTACAATAAATGGCATTAATGGAACACGACGATATTTCAGTAAGGACTGACAGACCTGATTTTCAAGAAGAGCGACAGTTCATGGATTCATGCTCTATCATCGATCAGGCTCAAAGTACGGCATACCGCTCAGTCAATGAAACGCTTGTCAAGCTTCATACAGTAAGTGGAAAATCTGGGATTGCCTCATCACCGACGTGATTGTCAGAAGGAACCGATATATGTATCCGCCCCTTAGAAAGTCATGAGCGCGACTAAAAAATAGTTTTGGAAAAGTCTTGAAAATTGAGGAAATTTGTCTATTTGCAAACTTTTCCTATAATTTTCTTTGCCATTTCATTTCTTTTTTGTAGTTTTGCATTCGAATTCGGTCGTTGTGTAAACAGCGGCAGGTTCAGACATTATTAAAAGGACGTTTACGAACGTATTCTTCTGACCGTCAAATCTCGCAAATTTGTCTGCAAACAAGAAGAATAACGGCAACGTGACGTCTGCGTTGGCTGTCTTGTATTCATTGGTCATTAGGTCAATGAAATATGATACATTCTGGCGTGGGCTATCTACGTTGCCTATTCTTGTTTGCAAGGCAATGCGAGAGCCCGACGGTCAAGAGTAGGCAAAATCGTAAAGTAGCCCACGTCTTGCGTTGTATAACAGAAACTTGCTGAATCAGGGCTGTCTATAAGCACAAATTCGAATTGGATTGCCATTTCCTGTGTGATGATAGAGCATACCTTATATAATGTAATTATGAACATCTTAGACAAGGTTGTCAAGGTGTTAAAGAAATCCGTATTCTGTTCTTTACTGCCTAAAGAGGGCAAATTCACATCCTTTGTTGAAGGACAGAATAATGTTTTTAACCTGATTGGAAATTCTTTGCGTCCACAGAATACGTTATGGGTACATGCATCTTCTTTAGGAGAACTTGCTGTTGTACGTCCAATAATAAAGGAAATCCGTAAAAACGGGAATCCACATATTGTTCTGACGTTTTTCTCTCCAACGGGTTTCAATGCTACCACAGGTGTCAATGGCCCCAAATATACAGAAGTTGACGAGATATACTATTTGCCTATTGACACAGTTGACAATGCAAAACTTTTCTTGAACTGCATTTCTCCCATGAAAGCAATTTATGCAGTGTCAGAATTGTGGCCAAACTATTTGTTTGAACTCAAACGAAGGAATATTCCAACGTTCCTCGTTTCTGCCAAGATAAGCAATAAAAGTTCGGTCTTGAAATGGTATGGGAGGCTCTTTAGGAATGTCATGTCGTGCTTTAACGAGATATTTTGCCTTGATGCCAACTCTAAGTCGCTTCTTGACTCAATAGGCATCTGTAATGTGAAAGTTACTGGAGATGCCTTATTTGACAATGCAATCGCCATTTCAAGGCAAGAATATAGGAATGACATAATTGAACGGTTTTGCAGTAAGCGTGACGTCTTCATTGCAGGGAGCATTCACGATAGCAAGGATTTGGAAATGGTTAGCTTTGTTGCAAACAACAACCCTGACGACAGATTCGTTTTTGTACCGCATGAAATATGTGAGGAAAATCTTAACTCAATACGCCGAGCTGTAAATGGAAAGTGCCTTTTTTACTCTGAATACGAACAGCCTGCTGACCTCGATGATATACAAGTGCTTGTAATAGACTATCTTGGCGACCTTTCAAAAATGTATAGATATTGTAAGTTCGCTTACATTGGTGGTGGCTTTACTCCATATTTGCACAGCGTGATAGAAGCCACGGTATATGGATTGCCAGTGGCTTTTGGTCCAAGGATAGAAAGAAAGGCGACACCGATTCAGTTAATTGAATTGGGCATTGGAACAATCGTGGAAAATAGCAGAGAACTGAACAGCTGGTATGTCTATTTGAAATCCAACACCTCAGAACTTCAGAGCCTAAGAGAAACGGCCATCGGATATGCCAATGATAATTCTGGAGCAACGAGTAGCATAGTCAAAATGATAATGGAGGGCTGAAATATGAAATATTGGATTGTTTATTCATTTTTCAAGTTATTGTCATTGCTGCCGTTTGGCATTTTGTATATGCTGAGTGACATAATGTGTTTTGTGATGAAGCACATTGTGGGGTATCGAAAACGTATTATATATAAAAATTTAAGAAACAGTTTCCCCGATAAAACCGACTTGGAGTTGAAATCTATTGCAGACGAGTTTTATAGGCATTTGTGTGATTGCATAGTGGAAACGGTGAAACTATTGCATGTCAGTGACGAGGAAATGAAAAGACGTGTAGAAATTGTAAATGGAAATCTTATAGACAGAATGGCAGAGGATGGGAAATCAATAGTCCTGTTTATTGGTCATTATGGCAATTGGGAGTGGGTACAGGAAGTGCCTCGCAGCTATGCCAGGCCAGAGGTCTCAGCAGAAATATATCGTCACGCCAAGAACAAGGTGTTCAACAGACTGATAAAGAGAATAAGATCGCGTTATTCCTCCATGCAAATTGTACAGAAAAAAGCCGTTAGGACTCTTTTGGATTTGAACAATAAAGGCGCGCAGTTTATTGTAGGCTTTATCTCAGACCAGCGTCCAAACAGCAAGAATCTCAATCATTGGTTAACGTTTTTGAACCAGGAAACGGCTGTTGCTGTGGGAGGCGAGGAGATAGGCCGTCATATTGGAGTTCATTATGCTTATCTCGACATCAAGAAAGTTGGAAGGGGGCACTACTGCTTTGTTTTCAAAGAGATGGAAGGTAGGAAGAATAAGAATGAAGACTACCCTATGACGGCAGAATTTTATAGGTTGTTGGAGGAAAACATAAAACGAGCTCCCGCTTATTGGCTATGGTCTCATGACAGATGGAAATTTTTAAGACAACAATAAAAATGAAAGAAATGAAAATAATTTGCGTTATTCCTGCGCGTGCAGAGTCATCGCGCTTTTTCGAGAAGCCATTGGCTTTAATCCTCGGAAAACCCATGATACAGTGGGTTTACGAACACTGTAAGGAAGTAGAGCTATTCTCAAACGTTTATGTCGCTACTGACAGTCCTAAGATAAAGGATGCTTGTGAGTCGTTTGGCGCCGATGTCGTTATGACTGATTGTGGCCATGACACGGCAACGGAACGTCTCTATGAAGTCTCGACAAAAATAAATGCCGATCTATATGTAATGGTTAATGGTGACGAGCCTCTTCTAACAAAGGATGCAATAGTGCAATGTATTCCAACGCAGATAGGAGATGACGAACTATATGTGTCAAATCTCATGACAGATTTTAGCAATCCAGTTGAAGTGGTTGACGCTACCAACTTAAAGATCGTGACAGACAAACATGACCGCTGCCTATTCATATCGCGTAGCCCCATTCCCTATCCCAAAGGAAATATGGACTATGTTTATCATAAGTTTGTTGGTGTTGGTGCTTTCAACCGCAAGGCTCTCGACTTTTACCATAATACCCCGCGTGGCCCAATTGAAAAGATTGAGGAGAACGATTCGTTCCGCTTTATAGAAAATAATGTTCCAATTTACTATTACAATTGCCATTGCAAGTCACTTTCAGTTGACACTCGCAAGGACATTCTTGGTGTAGAGGAATACATGAAGTTAAACAACAATGAGGACTGATAAGAATTCCATAAAGCGGTTTGTTGGCAAAGTGAATTTCTACATTCGGAATTTCCTGCTTTATTCCGTTCCTAATGGCATATACAGGCAGTTCTGCATACCGAAAGCAACGTGTCTTTCCAATGCAGAATTGTCCGTTGTGGAAGACCGTGTAAACTATTATTTACGTCTGTCGCCAACGTCAAATTATGGAATAAGCGATGTCTCCGTAGGGCAGTTCCTATTCCCCTTCAGGGCAAAAGGTAAGAAACACTCATCTTATTTTTTTGACCTTTATGAAACCATTAGGCTATTTCCACCCACGAACAGATTCTGTTATGTGTTTGGTGATATAGACTATGAAACAACGAAAGCCAGTTTCGTAAAGGCTCGTCCCATTTGCAATGGATACACAAACTCTGTAATTTTCAAGTTGAACAAGGTAAGACACTTCCGTTTCGTCAACGACAAAATGCCATATAACGAGAAGAAAGACATGCTTGTGTTTCGCAACGTTGTTAAGTGTCAACCGCAAAGGACATTGTTTGTCGCAAAGTTTTGCAATAGCAAGATGTGCGATGTCGGTCAGATAAACGAGGATGATTGTGAAAACAACCCGGAACGAGTAAAGCCATACATGTCAATGAAGGAAATGCTGAAATATAAGTTCATTGCGTGTATCGAAGGTCATGACGTGGCAACAAATCTAAAATGGGTCATGTCGTCGAATTCTGTTGCCGTAATGCCTCGGCCAAAAATAGAGTCGTGGTTTATGGAGGGAAAGCTAAAGTCAGACTATCACTATATAGAAGTAAAGGATGACTACAGTGATTTGGAGGACAAAATAAACCACTATATTTGTCATCCCAAAGAGGCCGAGGATATCATAGAACATGCACATGAGTATGTAAGGCAGTTCATGAACCGCAAGGTGGAACGAATGATACAATATGAAGTGGTAAGGAGGTATTTTGAAATAACGAACAAATAGGAATGAAGATGCAAGGCGATAACGAAGTTCTCATTATCAGATTCTCTGCCCTTGGCGATGTGGCAATGACAATACCTGTGGTATATTCACTTGCCAAGCAACATCCAAGTTGTCGGTTTTTGTTTGTCACTCGTCCATTCTTCTGTGGACTGTTTGTCAACAGACCAGAGAATTTGGAAGTGACGGGAATTGATTTCAATGGCGAATATAGGGGCGTTTATGGTATGCTAAAATTGTTAAGGTTTTTGAACGGACTTCGTATCTCGGCTGTTGCAGACCTTCATAACGTCTTGCGTTCCTGGATTATTGACCTGTTTTTTATAGTGAAAGGGAGAAGGGTTGTAATGGTGGATAAACAAAGACTCAAAAAGTTTCCACATAAAAGCATAATCATGAGGCATAAGTATGTATTTGGGAAGTTGGGGCTGTCAATGTCGCTAAGTTTTAAGAGTCTTTTTGAAATGGAAGAAGCCCGATGTCCATTAAGCCTTGATGGAACTCTTGTAGGAATAGCACCTTTTGCAAGATATGACAATAAAGTATATGATCTCAACATGATGGAAACAGTGATTGAAGTCTTGACGTCACAAGGTATAAATGTGTTGTTGTTTGGAGGTGGAAAACGTGAAACTGAAATAATGGATAAGTGGACGAGGAAGTATTCACTTTGCAAGTCCTTGTCGGGAAAATATGAAATTGAGACAGAATTGGCAATAATGAGCCGCTTGGCTCTAATGGTGTCAATGGATTCTGCCAATCAGCATTTGGCCTCGTTGGTGGCAACAAGAGTCTTGACAATTTGGGGAGGTACTGCTCCCGAATGTGGTTTTATGCCGTATGGACAGTCAATAAATGACTCGCTGTATGCCAACATGGCATGTCAACCATGTTGTAGAGCTGGTAAGGACAAATGCAGATTAGGAGATAAACGATGTATGAAAGAGATTACTCCTTTGATGATTGTTGGCAAGGTTAAACAAATGTTAGTAGAAAGTTAATGGCAAGGAAATATTTGTATCTTCTATTGCATTTTACTGCAATGTTATGTGTTTTTTTGTTCGTACAAAAAGTGTTGTTCTTCTTGTATAACTGGAATTGCGGCGGCTCAGCATGCAAGGCAAGCGACATTGTCAGAATATACTATCATGGCTTTGCACTCGATGCCGCTACAGCAGCTTATCTGACAATGCCGGCGCTCGTTGTTTTGGGATTGTCAATTTTCTGGCAGAAGCTGAATGTAGTGAAAAGCCTCAAGGCCGCAAATCTACTGATTGCAATATTGGTGGCATTGACTACAGTCGCTGACGCATCACTCTATGAGTTTTGGACATTTAAACTTGATGCCACTGCCTTTATGTATATTACTGATCCCAAGAACGCTTTTGCAAGTGTTTCGTTTGCGTATCTTCTTGTGCGCTTATTGGCAATAGTCTTTTTGTCATGGTTCTTTTATTTCATCTTGAATAGAGCGATCTTAATGACGCAGATGAAAGGAAACAAGCAAAGAAAATGGCTTGCTTGCTTGTGCTGGCTTTTGGCAGCAGGAATTCTTTTTGCGGTAGCAAGGGGTGTTAGGATATGGCCAAACACACCGGGAAGAGTGTATTATTCCAAAGAAGCCTTCCACAATCATACCGCACTGAACCCGTTGTTTAACGTGATGTACTCGTTGACTCACACGGAACGCTTTGCCGAAGAATTCCGCTTCTTTGGCGAGGATGAAAGGAAACAGGTTTTCGATGGACTTTTCCCTACAGAAGGAAAGACAACAATGAGCGTATTAAGAGAGTCGCGTCCGAACATTTTGTTCATCGTATTGGAAGGCTTTGGCGCCTTGTTTGTTGAAAATCTTGGAGGTATGAAAGATATCGCCCCCAACATTGACCGCATCTCAAGGCAAAGCGTGAACTTTAAACGCTGTTATTGCAGCAGTTTTAGGACTGATCGTGGAATTGTGTCTGCTATCAGTGGGTATCTTGGTCAACCAACAACAAGCATAATGAGATTTACCCACAAAATACAAACTCTTCCAGGACTTCCAAAGACTTTGAAAAAATATGGATATAGTACGCAAGTTCTTTATGCAAGTGATATAACGTTTTTCAACATGTCAGACTATTTCATAGCATCGGGACACGACAGGTTGGTTAGCCAAGACGACTTTCCCGCAAGCCAACGGACTTGTAAATGGGGTGTGCCTGACCATATTGCTTTCGAGTGGCTATATAACGACATCACCGAAAATCATAAAAGCGACTCGAATCCTTGGTACATAACATTTCTTACAATTAGTTCACACACTCCTTTCGATGTGCCTTACAATCGTTTGAAGGACGAGAAACTCAACTCTTTCGCTTACACAGACGAATGCTTCGGCAAGTTTATTGATAAATTGCGAAAGACTGAGGCATGGAATAATTTGCTCATTATCGTTTCTGCTGACCATGGCTTTAACCATAGAGAGATAGCTACGGCGGATTTCCCACACATACCGTTCTTCTTGACCGGTGGAGCTGCAATAGAACCATGTGAAATTAACACGTTGCTCAGTCAGACAGATATACCGGCAACTATTTTAGGACAAATGGGCATTGACCATAAGGATTTTATATTCAGTCGAGATGTTCTTGCTAACACATACACTTATCCTTTTGCCTTTAATACGTTTAATAATGGTTTTAATTTCCGAGATTCTACTGGCTGTATTGTGTACGACAATGTTGCGCGTAGGGCTCTTGAAGGGGCTGATTTGAGAAAGGAAAGAATCGGGAAGGCAATTCTTCAGACTCTATATCAGGATCTCGATAAAAGATAGAAAAGAGAATATGAGAAACTTTGTCAGACTTACATATCCGATGAACGTACTTGCAAACATAGGGATTCTATATCTTTGTTATGTTGTTTGTCGTGTTGCTTTCGTAATGGAGAACTACCATGCTGTCATTCCCGACGATTCGTTGAATGCGATATGCAATTATATAAAAGGAGGATTCATCTTTGATTCTTCAGCAATTTGCTTTACCAATGCTCCTTATTTGGCATTGGTATTGTTTCCATGGCATCGTTTGAGAACAAAAATGGTTGAAAGAATCGCCTTCTTGCTCTTTGTTGTCACTAACGCTTTATGCATAATTGCCAATCTGTGTGACACGGTATATTTCTCTTATACTCAACGTAGGGTTGCTGCCAATGTGTTTGGCGAGTTTCAGAATGAGACAAACTTGGTAAGAATATTTGCAATAGAGCTTTTCGAACATTGGTATTTCGTACTATTAGCCTTAGTCCTTGTCCTTATGCTCGTTAAGGGTTATTGTCGTACATTCCAAAGATACGATTGTAGCTTGAAAAAGTTTTATCTTGTTCATATAGCAACATTCATATTAGGTATTGTGTTTGTGGTCTTTGGCATGAGAGGAACTGTTTCATTCGCCCAAACACGTCCCATAACGATTAGCAATGCTCTTCAATATGTCAGTAAACCAGTAGAGACCTCAATAATCTTAAACACTCCTTTTTCAATCATCAAGACTATTAGAAACAGTAAGCTGCCAATAGGAAATTATTACACAAGGCATGAACTGGATAATATTTACAATCCTGTGCATACACCCACTGTGGAAACCAGGATAAACAAGAAGAATGTGGTCATCCTCATTGTCGAAAGCCTTGCGGAAGAGTTTGTCGGTGAAAGAAACAAGTCGCTTGATGGGGGCAAGTATAAAGGTTATACTCCATTTGTCGATTCTTTATTGATGAAGTCATTGACTTTTGAGAATACTTTTTGCAATACGTGGACAAGTATTGACGCGATGCCTGCAATCTTGGCATCTATACCAAGAATGCATGAGCCATTTGTGCTGACACCATATTCATTGGACAAAATAGATGGTATTGCAGGATTGTTGAATAAATGGGGATATCAGACGGCATTCTTCCACGGTGCTGACAATGGGTCTATGGGTTTCCAAGCTTTTGCTCAAACGGCTGGATTTCAGTCGTACTATGGCAGGACAGAATATGAAAATGACGAGAAATATGGAGGGAGAAACGATTTCGATGGCACTTGGGGCATTTGGGATGAACCATTCCTCCAGTTCTTCTGTCATACTTTGGGAACTATGAAACAACCGTTTATGTCGGCAATATTTACATTGTCATCCCATCATCCGTTTGCCATCCCCGACAAATACAAGTCTGTGTTCCTGGACGAGGGGATGTATCCTCTGCATAAATGTGTGAAATATGCCGATTTCGCATTAAGAAGATTCTTCGAGACGGCGGCACGACAGCCTTGGTATCATAACACTGTTTTTGTGATTACGGCAGACCATGCAAGTAGCCGAACTACCCACGATGAATACAAGACGGAATTGGGTGGATTCAGGGTGCCTATATTATTCTTTGACCCTTCGGGAGAAATTCCTGTGGGTTGCCGTAAAGGTGTTGCTCAACAGATTGATATAATGCCAACTGTCCTTAGCTTATTAGGCTATGACAAACCATATATTTCCTTCGGCAAGAATCTTTTGGATGAGAACAATCCTCAATGGGCTTTCAACTATAATAATGTTCCACAGTTGGTGATGGATGATTATTTGTTGCAGTTTGACGGCAATAATGTCGTGGCTCTTTATAACTACAGGAAAGACAGGCTGCTAAAGCGCAATTTGAAGAACGACACCGCAATTGTAAATCAAATGACCGAATATATGAAAGCCGTGTTGCAAAGTATTAATGAGAGGATGAAAAATGACGAATTAACATATTAATGACAATATTATGAAGATAATACATATCATTCCAGGGAAAGTGTGGGGTGGGGCTGAACAGTACATCATTGACCTTGGAGATGCTCTTTGCAACATGGGACATGAGGTGTTCTATATCTCACGAAAGGCTGAGGCAGTAACCCATAGGCTTGACGGCAAGTTTTCTTATAGAGAGATGACCTTTCGTATGCCATACGATCCTATAGCCATTTGTCAACTGATGAAGGAAATAGATAAGACAGAAGCTGATGTCATACACATACATGATGTCAGGTTCGTGCCTATTGCAGTTATGGCAGCAAGGTTTAGCCACAAGTCACCGAAAGTGATTCTAACCCGTCATATCGCCCGAAGGAGCAGGACAAACTGGTTGTCGAGACGCTTTTTCCTGAAACTTAATACTATCGTCTTTGTTTCAGAATTGGCAAGAAAGCTATGGTTGGAGGTTAATGGCTGGATGCCTGGGAATAAGTGTGTGGTAGTGCATAACAGCATTCCTAATACACCGAGCAAACCATGCAGTCTGAGAAAAGAATTAGGAATAAAAGAGTCCACGCCAGTCATCGCTTTTACTGGTAGAGTAAGAAAGTCAAAGGGGTGTGCCACTATCGTTGAGGCTCTTGGAAAAATCAAGAATATGGATTTCGCAATGGTGTTTATCGGGGCATGTAAGCCTAAGAACTTTTCTGTTAAGTTGTTGAAAATGGCAGAGCATTTGGGTATAAAGGACAAGTTGTTCTTCTACGGATTTACGGATAATGTTAGGGGGCTCATTGCGGATGTAGAGCTCGGTTTGGCACCGTCAATTGTTAGAGAGGCTTGCCCACTTTCTCCAATGGAATTCATGCAATGTGGGAAATGTGTCATTGCTACAGATAATGGTGCACAGCCGGAATATATTAAGAATGGGGAGAATGGCATACTCGTTAGTCCCGGTAGTGTAGAGCAACTGTCTGCGGCGATATGTACGATGCTGGAGAATGTTGAATTGAGAAAAAGGGTGGGAGATGAGGCTCACGCATATTTCAAGAAAAGACTGGAATACTCCATTTTTCTAAGAAAAATAATGGAAGTGTACAAATAGAAATAATTATGATTGACATAGGGTTTTTAATTAAAGAAGAGATAGAGAAACAAGAGAGATCGATAAGCTGGCTTGCCAGAAAGTTGAATAGGAATAGAGCCGCTGTGTATCGTTTGCTTCGAAAAAACAGTATCGATACCCAGACGTTGTCAGAGATTTCGCAGCTGTTGCATCGTGACTTCTTCAGTGAGTTGTCTAAAGACATATTTGATGACGTCGTTGACGAAAAATGATACACTTTTGTTGTAATTGTGATGCTGCCGTTTGTGGAAATTTATAAAAAAATGCAATACCTTTGCATACAGTATTAATTTTTAAATGGATGATATGAATAAAAGACAGTTCTATTTTGGCTTGTTTGTCTTGTTGATAATCTGTTTGATGGGATTTGTTTTCTCATCTTGTAGTGATGATGAGGACGGTTTGATCTCTACCAAGTCCTTGGCAAATACTAAGATGTATGTATATGCAAGGGAGTCTTATAAGGATGGAGAACAAGTTTCTGGCTACAGATTTACTCCTCAATATTGGTATTTCTATAGAGGTGGAACTTGCAAAGGATTCGAAGATGGAAAATGGCAATTGGACGGTAATTCGTTAATCATCACCACAAACTATTCTGGATATGTGGAAAAGGAAGAATACAGAATTATTGAATCAGACTATGACGCAAAAGAAGGTTCGTGGGAAATAGTTTTCAGAGAAAACTATGAAGATGACGAGTATGATTATCGAATTTATTATATGCGACTTGCTGGAGTTGCAGAATAATTTGAATGAGGGTCTTTTGTAAAGACGTGGGCATAATAAAACAGTATTTCGGTATGATGGGCTTCTTCCTGTCATACCGATTGATGTTTATCTTCTTGTATCTCAACCAAATTGCCTTTGGCGACATCCCGGAGATTTTGCTTGAAGGTGTAATTTCTGATGCTTTTGTTTTGAGTTGCGCTTATATTCCCGCATGGCTTATTACCACCTTATCGTTTTTCTTCGGTAGCAAGACAAATCTTTTGAATACTATTCGAAATTGTTATCTTATTATTGTGTATGTATTGTTCTTGTTTGTTATATGTATAAATATTCTA
>JBJEKR010000041.1:0-68009 GCA_051878735.1 Prevotella sp.
GCCTTGCGGCGTCGGGCAGACACATCGGTCTGCCCCTACAGACGGCGGTCTTGTTGCTTGCGAAACTTAAATAATTAATATTATTTACGGAATTATGTTGGATTATCAAATGACAGCAGTACTGGTCATGGTCTTTACTGCTACTGTGCTTTGTATTGTAACACTTAAAAATACCAATGTACGTTGAAGGGGTGCGGAGTGGTCATATTCCGCACTTTTTCATTAAAAAACTACATTTTTCTTACCTTAGAACCCTAAAAAGATGCTTTTTATCATATATTTAACTTAATATAAAATAAGAAGTTGCAGATATTTGAAGAAATCTGAGTAAATTTGCACCTAAAAATTAAAAAACACAATTGATGAGAAGACAATTCTATTCTCTTTGCATGCTTTTAATGGCTGCAATATCGATGGCATCATGCCTCAACTCTGAAGACGACACCGTGTATTACGATGACGCCGCAATAACTTCATTCTCGCTCACTGGCGCGAAGATGACCATGCACACGACAGCGTCAACGGGCGACGATTCCACATACGTGGACTTCACTACGGACGTTGCAAGCTATAACTTCGTCATCGACCAGTTGAACTCGAGAATCTATAATGTTGACTCTCTTCCTGCGGGAACAGATCCGACGAAGGTGATATGTTCCTATTCTACAAAGAACAACAGCTACGCCGCGATAAAATCGATGACAAGCGACTCGCTGACGTATTTCAGTACTTCCGACAGCATCGACTTCTCGCAACCCAGAGTGGTCAGCGTTTTCTCCACCAGCGGTCTGAACAAGAAAGACTATACCATAACACTCAATATCCACAAGGAAACTGCCGACTCGTTCCAATGGAAACAATATCCTGACTGTATTGCCATGACTGAACTTGCCGACATGAGGTCATATTCCATAAATGGAAGTATTGTAGTAATGGGAACGTCAGGCAGGGGCACAAGAACCTTCGTCATGACGCCTGCCAAAGAGCTACATTTCAATGAGGTCAGCTCCGACCTGGGCGCAGAGGCGTACAGGAATGGCGTAGTCAATGGCAATATCCTTTATGTGCTTGACGGACAAACCGTCAAGAAGACGACGGATGCCATTAACTATACTGTGGTGGCGGATGACGTCCCCATAAGGCGTTTGGTGGCTGCCAGCTCAAAGGAGATATACGGTCTTACCGCCGACAATGCCTTTATGGTCTCTACTGACGGCTGTCTCACCTGGACGTCGGAAGAGATGGACAGCGAGAGCAGATACGTTCCACGTGAGGACTTGTCTTTCGTATGCTTCGACAACAAGAACAATAAGAACACTCAGAACGTCATCGTTGTCGGCAACCGTCCAGAGGCAGGAAGCGGCACCGACTCCTTGGCAGTGGTTTGGAGGAAGATCGTGGAGAATGACATAGACAGCAAGACAGGCAAGTGGGCATATCTGAACTACGATTCCAGCAGCAAGAGTCCGTTGAAGAGCCTGCATGGACTGTCGTTGGTGATTCATGGAGATTATATCTTCGCCTTGGGCGGAAAGGGCATCGACGGTTGCAATGAGTCAGCCTACTCTGCAATATATGTCAGCAAGGATGGAGGTCTTTCCTGGGGTAATGTAGAAGGAATAGCATATCCCAAGGGCTTTGACACGAGTGCTTCGGCAATGAGCGTATGCACTGATGCCGACAACTATATTTGGATTACGCTAAACAAAACGGGTCAGGTATGGCGAGGCCGCCTCAATGAGGTAGCTTGGCAGAAATAAAACGAGAGGGACGCGATGAGGGCTATCATAATAGCTGCTTTACTGCTGCTGACAACTTTGGCAAAGGCACAGGAGGATTATGAGTACCGTTTGGAATTGGGCGGTGGCATAGGCCTCGTGTCTTATCAGGGTGACTTCAATGGCAGTATCTTGAAGTGCATGCAGCCGATGGCAGACATCGTTGCCCGACTCAAGCCAAACCCCAGAATGGCGTTTGCCTTCAATATCGGCTTGGGCAATCTCAAGGCCGACTACGCCAATGCAGGGACTTATTACCCCGAGTTGCCGGTTTCCGGACAATCGTTCAGCAATCTGGTGATTGATGGAGGCGCAAGGTTTGAGTATAACTTTTGGCCCTACGGTACCGGTCATGACTATCGTGGTGCGCGACGTTTCACGCCGTTTGTCACCATGGGATTAGGCCTCACTTGCGCCGATGCCGACAACACCAGTGCCCTCTGTGTCAATCTCCCCATAGGCGGAGGAGTGAAGTACAAACTCGGAAGGCGACTGAATCTCACGCTGGAATGGACAATGCACTTCTCGACCAGCGATAAGCTTGATGGTGTCACCGACCCGTACGGTATCAAGAGTAGTGGTCCGTTCAAGAACAAGGATAGCTACAGCATCCTTCTCGTAGGTCTGACATACGACATGTGGGCAAAATGCCGCACCTGTCATAACGACGACGATTAACATACAACATATATATGGTAGAAAACATTGACATGAGTAGAATTCCCGAGCATGTTGCCATCATCATGGATGGCAATGGTCGATGGGCTATGGAGCGCGGCAAGGAACGCAGCTATGGCCATCAGGCTGGTGTGGAGGCAGTTCGACGCATCACGTCTGAGTGTACACGGCTCGGTGTAAAATTTCTAACCCTATACACTTTCTCGACAGAAAACTGGAATCGTCCCGCTGACGAGATAGCAGCTCTTATGGGACTCGTGCTTACCTCTCTTGAGGACGAGATATTCATGAAGAACAATGTTAGGTTTAGAGTCATTGGCGACATAGAGCGTCTTCCAGAGCAAGTGCAGCATAAGCTAAAGGTTACGATGGACAATACGGCATGCAACAGTGCCATGACCATGGTGGTGGCTTTAAGCTATTCCTCGCGTTGGGAACTCACCGATGCCGTCAAGACCATTGCTCGCGAGGTGTCAGAAGGCACACTCGACATATCTGATATCACCGAGAACACCGTATCACAACATCTTGCAACTCGTTTCATGCCCGATCCTGACCTGCTGATCCGTACGGGCGGCGAGGTGCGTATAAGCAACTACCTCCTTTGGCAGATTGCCTATAGCGAGCTGTATTTCTGCAATACCTATTGGCCCGATTTCAGTGAGGCAGACCTTCACAAGGCGATAGCGTGCTACCAAAGCAAACAACGACGTTTCGGTATGACTGAAGCGCAAGTCGAAAATATTGAAAACGAAAAGAAAGAAGCATGAACACTTCTAAGAAAAAGTCTAATATTATTAAGGTAGCACTGCTGCTCGTCATGATGCTTTGCTCTACATTGGCGTTGAAAGCACAGGATGTTATCGTAAACCCGGAGATATCGTATGCCGGAACCCCTCGCCTATGCACTATTGGAGGAATCTCTGTCAAGGGAGTAGAGGGCTATGAGGACTATGTTCTCACAGGACTTTCCGGATTGAATGTAGGACAGGAGATTAGTGTGCCCGGTCAGGAGATTACAGAGGCGGTAAAGCGTTATTGGCGGCATGGTCTCTTCTCTAATGTAACAATATCTGCTGACTCCATCGTTGGTTCGAAAATCTATCTCTGCTTCACTCTTTCAATGCGTCCACGCATCAGTTCCATAAACTATTATGGAATAAAGAAATCAGAGCGTGAGGACATGGAGGCTAAGCTGGGCATCATGAAAGGCTCGCAGATCACTCCAAACATGATTGACCGCGCCAAGATTCTCGCAAAGAAATATTTTGACGACAAGGGCTACAAGAACGCTGAGATAAACATCATGCAGCGCGACGATGTGACAGAAAAGAACAAGGTCATCCTTGATGTGAATATCGACAAGAAGGACAAGATGAAGGTGCGCTACATCTTTATTGATGGAAACGAGAACCTTTCGCTATCAAAAATCAAGGGTGGATTGTTCCGTAAAGGCGTGTTCTCTAAAACACACGAGGCAGGAAAGCTCGGCTCGTTCTTGAAATCAAAGAAGTTTACGCCTGAACGCTATGAGACCGACAAGCAGAACCTCATAGACAAGTATAATGAGCTGGGTTATCGTGACATGACGATAGTCCGCGACAGCATCATCAATCACGACGAGAACCACGTAAATGTATATATAAAGGTCGAGGAGGGACAGAAATATTATCTCCGTAACATCACTTGGGTCGGCAACACCGTGGTGACGTCAGACTATCTGAACATGCTTCTTGGCATGAAGAAGGGTGACATCTACAACCAGAAGGAAATGCGCAAACGCCTCTCGGAGGATGAGGATGCCGTAGGTAATTATTATTGGAACAATGGCTACCTCTTCTACAACCTGCAACCTACGGAAGTGAATATCGTGGGCGACTCCATTGACATGGAGATGCGCATTACCGAGGGAACGCAGGCTCATATCAGCCATGTAAGGATTTACGGTAACGACAGACTCTATGAGGATGTCGTGCGCCGTGAGCTAAAGGTGAAGCCCGGCGACCTCTTCTCCAAGGATGCGCTGATGCGTACCGCACGTGAGATTGCCTCCATGGGATTCTTCGACCCTGAGAAGGTCAATCCCGACATTCAGCCGAATTACGAGGATGGAACTGTTGACATCAACTGGCCTCTTGAACAGAAGTCAAACGACCAGGTAGAGTTCTCGCTCGGTTGGGGACAGACGGGCGTCATAGGACGAATATCGTTGAAGCTCAACAACTTCTCCATGCGCAACCTCTTCGGAAAGAACAAGATGCATCGAGGTATCATGCCTATTGGCGACGGTGAGCAGTTGGCTCTCTCAGCACAGACCAACGGCTCTTACTACCAGTCCTACTCCATAAGCTACTCCGCTCCTTGGTTTGGCGGCAAGCGACCTAACGCCTTCAACATCGGCGCCTACTATTCTAAGCAGACCGACGTGAACAGCAACTACTACAACAGTTCGTGGATGAACTCAATGTACAGCTACTATGGAGGCTACGGCTCATACAACAGTTACTACAACAACTACGAGAGCTATCTTGACGACGACAAGTACGTGCAGCTTCTCGGATTCTCAATAGGTTGGGGTAAACGCCTCCGCTGGCCCGATGACTACTTCCAGCTCTCCATGTCGCTGTCTTATCAGCGTTACATGCTCCGCGACTGGCAGTACTTCATCATCAGCAATGGTAACTGTAACAACATCAACCTCGGCATAACACTTGCACGCACAAGTACCGACAACCAGCTCTTCCCACGTCGAGGTTCAGAGTTCATGGCTTCCGTGACTCTCACTCCACCATGGTCGGCATTCGACAACAAGGATTATGCCAACCTTGCACAGGACTACAATTCTGCCACCTATCAAGAGGAACAGCAGGAGAAATATCGTTGGATTGAGTACCACAAGTGGAAGTTCAAATCAAAGACTTACAGCGCCCTCACCAGTGGTCAGAAGTGTTTGGTCTTGATGACGCGAGTTGAACTTGGTATTCTCGGTGCCTATAACAAGAACAAGAAGTCGCCGTTTGAGACATTCTATGTCGGTGGCGACGGCATGAGTGGCTATTCCACAGGATATGCGCAGGAGACCATAGCCCTACGTGGTTATGAGAACGGTTCGCTCACTCCTTACTCTTCTCTCGGATATGCCTACGACCGCTTCACCCTTGAGTTGCGCTATCCACTCATGCTTGGCAATACCACGATCTACGGTCTTGGATTCCTTGAGGGAGGTAACGCCTGGTATGACACAAAGAAATTCAATCCTTTCGACATGAAGCGTTCCGCCGGCGTCGGTGTCCGCATCTTCCTCCCGATGGTTGGTCTGATGGGTATCGACTGGGCATACGGTTTCGACAAGGCTCTCTCTACGGGCACCAAGGGTGGAAGCCAGTTCCACTTCATACTTGGACAGGAATTTTAGTCAGCGGAGCTGAAGGCCCCCGAAGGGGAAATTAAGAATTAAGAATTAAGAATTAAGAATTAAGAATTAAGAATTAAGAATTAAGAGTTAAGAATTAAGGAATCGACGAAAGTCAATTAAAAAATAAGGTTTTGATTATGAAGAAGTTCTTTTTCTTTATTGCCTTCATGGCAACAACGATAGGTGTCAACGCTCAGAAGTTTGCACTCCTCGACATGGAATATATCTTGAAGAATATTCCTGCCTATGAGCGTGCCAACGAGCAACTGAACCAAGTGTCGAAGAAATGGCAGGCCGAGGTCGAGGCAATCAACACCGAGGCACAGACCATGTACAAGAACTATCAGAATGAGGCTACTTTCCTCTCTAAGGAGCAGAAACAAGCCAAGCAGGAGGCCATAGTAAAGAAAGAGCAAGAAGCCAGTGAGCTAAAGCGTAAGTATTTTGGCCCAGAGGGTGAGCTGTACAAGAAGCGCACAAGCCTCATGTCGCCAATACAGGACGAAATATACAACGTCGTGAAGGATATCGCCGAGATGCGCGGCTATCAGCTTGTGCTCGATCGTGCCAGCGACAGCGGCATAATTTTCGGCAGTCCCAAGATAGACATCTCCGACGAGGTTCTTAGCAAGTTGGGATATAAATAGCTCGACTTATATACAATAGAGAAATAAATTAATAATTAAAAGTTTTTATAAAAAATGAAAAAAGTACTTTTTTTGATTCTGATGCTGGCACCAATAGCTGCCATGGCACAGAAATTCGGTCACGTGAATTCACAGGAAGTAATTCAGGCCATGCCCGAATACGCTAAGGCAAAGACGGAAATTGAGTCTTTGGCTCAGCAGTATGAGGCAGATCTCAAGAGCATGCAGGAAGAGTTTACCAAGAAACTGAAGGACTATGAGGCTAATTCAAAGACATTGCCAGACAATATCAAGCAGCGTCGTGAAACGGAACTTCAGGAAATGGACCAGAAGATTCGTCAGAGCTATCAGGATAACCAGCAGGCACTCGCTCAGGCACAGCAGGAGAAGATGCAGGCCATCACTACTAAGGTAATCGATGCCATCAAGCAGGTTGGTCAGGCTGGAGGCTTTGTCTATATTATGGACAATGCAGGTGGAATTCCTTATATCAGCACCACTCTTAGCACCGATGTCACAGCCCAGGTGAAGGCAAAATTAGGTATTAAGTAATGAAGAAATATATCCTATCAATACTTGTCGCCTGTTCTGCCTTGGCAGTGCAGGCGCAAGACGTTGAGACCACCTTGTCAATGGCTGTCGTTCAGAAGAATGACGCCGTGGTGGGATATTTCAGCAAGAATGTTGTCTTGCAGATGCTTCCAGAATATTCTGTGGCTGAGCGACAGCTGAGCGAGTTACGCGAAAAATACGAAGCCGAGATACAGCGTGCGAAGGAAGAGTTTAACAGCAAATATGAGGAGTTTCTTGATGGACAGAAGGACTTCCCTCCTACTATCATGAAGAAACGACAGACAGAACTTGAAGACCTGATGAACAAGAATATCGCCTTCAAGGAGGAAAGCCGACGTTTGCTGGCAGAGGCAGAGCGCACAATCTTCGCTCCTATTCACGAGAGGATTGCCGCCGCACTTGCCGTAATAGGTGAGCAACAGAATCTCGTACTCATAGTGAATACCGATTCTGACGCTTGTCCATATCTTAATCCATTACGTAGCGTCAATGTCACCGACAGTCTATTGAACATTCTCGGACTGCCAAAAGCCAACTAACCAATGTCCAGACTGCCAGAAGAAGCTGGGCCCATAGGCATCTTTGATTCGGGTTACGGAGGACTGACCATTCTGCATGGAGTCCGCAGCCTTTTGCCGGAATACGACTATCTGTATCTCGGCGACAACGCTCGCGCTCCTTATGGTCCACGTTCCTTCGATGTCGTCTATGAGTTTACAAGGCAGGCTGTAGTGCGCTTGTTCGAGATGGGGTGCCACCTCGTCATTCTTGGCTGTAACACGGCTTCTGCCAAAGCCCTTCGAACCATTCAGCAGGTTGACCTTCCCAAGCTCGACCCAAGTCGTCGCGTGCTTGGCATCATTCGTCCTACGGCGGAAGTCATAGGGGGACTTACTAATACTCGTCATGTCGGCATCCTTGCCACGGAAGGAACCATTCGCAGCGACAGTTATAGGCTTGAGATACAGAAGCTCTATCCCGACATTGAGGTTTCAGGTGTCGCCTGCCCTTTCTGGGTTCCTTTGGTGGAGTATAACGAGGCCGACAGTCCCGGAGCCGACTATTTCGTTAAGAAACGCATCGATCAGTTAATGCGCCAAGACCCTCTTGTCGATGCTATAATACTTGGCTGTACACACTATCCATTGCTCATGTCCAAGATAGTGAAGTATGTCAATCCAGGCATTCGTATCATACCGCAAGGGGAGTATGTTGCCGAGAGCCTAAAGAATTATTTTGTACGTCATCCGGAGATGGAATCCCGATGCACCAAGGGAGGACAAGTGGAATATCTTACTACCGAAAATCCTGATAAGTTCCGCGAGTCTGCACAGATATTCCTTCATGAGCATGTTGATGTAAGGAATATTACCTTGGGATAAAAAGCCCTCATATTATACCCGAACGGATATAATATGTTAAATAATCAAATATTTTATACCTTTTTGGGTATAATATCCAAGTTTTTAATTATCTTTGCACCCGATAAGGTATAATTAATTTGTCTATGATGGATTTGCAACTGTCGCTATATGTCAAGGAAATGCGCCGACAATACGGCTTGACACAGGAAGACCTTGCTGCAAAGGCAGGGGTCGGTCTGCGTTTTGTTCGTGAGCTTGAACAGGGAAAGCAGACACTGAGGATGGATAAGATCAATCAAGTGCTCTCGCTCTTCGGTAGGGAGGTTGGAGCGGTGGAGAGAGTGGCCCCCTCTGGCTCCCCCGAAGCCCCCTCCGGCTCCCCCAAGGGGGAGAGAAATTAAGAATTAAGAATTAAGGCGAAGCCCCCTCCAGCTCCCCCAAGGGGGAGAGCCCCGTTACCGCTTCCACTGTGCGCAGCCATCACTCCCCCTTGGGGGAGCCGGAGGGGGCCTCGCCTCCACTGGGAGTGTGGGCGTCCCGCCCGCACCTCGCCAACGAGGTAATATTCCATTGCCGCTGATTTGCGCTGGGTGTGGGCGGGACGCCCGAAGCCTCCTCCGACTCCCCCAAGGGGGAGAGAAGGATTAAGAATTAAAAATTTAGAATTAAGAATTGCTGCGCGAACCGAACGCAGAGCCAAGCTCGCTTGAGCTATGCTGAGGTGAAGCCAGCAATCGACGAAGTCAATTAAAAATTAAGGTTGTGATGAAAAGGGCTATTGTTTATCTGCATGACAGAAAGGCGGGAATACTGACGGAAGACGATACGGGCTTCTCGTTCCGCTATCTTGACGACTATCTCGACACTGAGGGTGCCGAGGCAGTGAGCCTGACCTTGCCTCTTAGCAAGGAGGAATACCGCGACACCGTATTGTTCCCCTTCTTCGATGGGCTGATTCCAGAAGGATGGTTGCTTAACATCGCAGAGAACAGTTGGAAAATCAATCAGCGCGACCGCATGTCGTTGCTCTTGGCTTGTTGCAAGGACTGCATAGGAGCAGTGAGTGTGATACCTGACAACTAACTATATTCATTTCATTCGCATGGAACGCTGTTTATATTGCTATAAGGAACTGAAGGAGGGACAGGTGGATTATCATCCTGCTTGCTCGCGCAAACTGTTTGGTGTCAAGACTCCACCACGGTTGCCTTTCGTGCGCAGCCAGATAGGTGAGTTGGCTAAGCAGGTGGTGAGAAGTCAGACAACGCTGACCGGTGTTCAGGCAAAGCTATCGTTGGATGTCAACCGTGGCGGCAAGAACGAGCCGGACCGTTTCACCATCGTGGGATTATGGGGACGCTATATCTTGAAGCCTCAAACCGAGGCATATCGCTGTCTGCCTGAGAATGAGGACCTGACGATGCACCTTGCTGAAGCGGCAAAGATAGCCGTCGTGCCACATGGAATGATACGTTTTGCCGATGGTGAGCTTTGTTATATAACACGAAGAATAGACCGTACACCAGAGGGTGGAAAGGTAGCCATGGAGGACATGTGCCAACTGTCTGAGCGACTGACGGAATACAAATACAAAGGTTCTTACGAGCAGATTGCCAAACAGATACGCCGCTATTCGTCGGTACCACAACTCGACCTCGTCAACTTTTGGGAAGTGGTGGTCTTCTCTTGGATTACCGGCAATGCAGACATGCATCTGAAAAACTTCTCGCTCTACAACCCCGGTCATGGCTACAGTCTCACCCCCGCCTACGACCTGTTGTCAACCACACTGGTAATTCCCCAAGACCCTGAGGAGCTTGCACTTATGCTTAACGGCAAGAAGCGCAAGCTGCGCCGTAGTGACTTCATAAAGGCAATGTCGGTTTCAGGCATCAGCGAGAAAGTCATCGACAACATAGCAAAGAAATTCCGTCGTGCAATCCCAAAGTGGCTTGACCTTATCAATGCCTCTTTCCTGCCCCAGGACATGAAGCGAAGCTACAAACGTCTCATTCTTCAGCGCGTGTTAATGTTGAGACCTTAAACCAGATGGATGTGCGTTGTGCATTTATATATGTTTGGCGAGGAATCGCCTTATTGTCGCTGTGTATTCCTTTGGATGGTCCATATATGCGCGGGCATGTTTTGAGCCTTTGGCAATCCAGCGTTCCTTAGGTTGGGGTTTTGCCTCATAAAGTGGGGCGAGCATGGAGTAGGGGACAAAATCGTCAGCGTCGCCATGTATGAAGAGCATTGGGCGGTGACATTTTGCGACCTGAGCTATTGGTGATGCTTCGCTGAACGACCAACCATAGCGTAACTGGCACAACAGACTGGTGGTGTGCATTAAAGGGAACTCAGGCAGGGAAAACATCTCCTTTAGCTGAAGTGAAAACTCGTCCCATACCGAAGTGTAGCCACAATCTTCCACGAAACACTTGATGTAGTCGGGCAAGTCAGCCTCACCGGAAAGGCACATTGTCGTTGCAGCCCCCATCGACACTCCATGAACTACGATACGCGATGGATTTATGCTGTCGCGGAATAGCTTCTCTGCTACTTCTGTCCAGTGTCTCACATCAATGCGGTCTTTCCATCCCATCTGAATGTCGTCACCCTCGCTTTGTCCGTGGGCGTGGAGGTCGGGCATAAGTATGTTGTAGCCAAGGTCTCGGTGATACATTCGTCCCAGGAAAAGGAATTTCGGCGCAGAGTCCTTGTAGCCGTGAACGATTACGGCTGTGTTGCCGTGTGCAGAGTCGGAACGTAGA
This sequence comes from Prevotella sp., assembly GCA_051878735.1. Classification (GTDB taxonomy): domain Bacteria; phylum Bacteroidota; class Bacteroidia; order Bacteroidales; family Bacteroidaceae; genus Prevotella. Next base: position 11,227 of record JBJEKR010000041.1, read on the forward strand.
TAGAGAGCATGGTGACGCTCGCCCGACGGCATCATGACGAAAGTGTCTTTCAGCAGTCCGTTGCTGACGAGGCTGTCAACCCAAGGCCGCATGTCGGGCATACGGTCATACAGTACGGAATATGCACTGTCGGTGTCGTGTCTGTTTGGGTCGGCACTGAGTGAATAGTCGAGCATATAGAAACTGCCTCCTGTGACTATGGCAAGAACCACTGCCAATACTGTCGCTAAAATTATTATTGCCTTTTTCATTGTCATCATGTCTTTTATAACGCGAGTTCGATGAAATTCCCTTTCCTTATAAACCGCCCCTATTTTAGTCGGGCGACGGTGTCGATCGGCAACATTCAGCTGATGGTAGATTTCTTGATATTAGGCAGTGTGGTAACTTGCTCCCCCTCTAAGATAGAGGGGGTGTCACGAAGTGACGGGGGCGTATGACTGCCGCACTATATGATTAATCGGACGTACATACTCCCTCCCCCCTTCGGGGGTCTCCCCCTACCTTAGGGGGAGAGTAAGTTACCGCACTGCGCAGGTTTAGCCATCAAAAGAACCGCACTGCGCTGGTTTAATTTCGTCGAACTCACGTTATTATTCTGCAAAGATAATGCAAATCGAGGGAAAAATGGAAAAAAGGTATTGTTTTTTGACTTTTGTTTTGTTTTGTCTTCAATTTACACTATCTTTGCACTCAAAAATTGGGCGTGGCTTGCGCAATATGGAATGAATAGTAGGACGGAATCTGCACTGATTAAGGATTTGAAACTTGGCTCTGTCAAGGCCTTCAATGAAATCTACGAGCTGTATGCCCGTAGGCTCTACGGTTTTTGCCTTAAATATGCAAAGTCGCGCGATACGGTTGATGAAATTGTTTCAGACACCTTCGTATGGATATGGAACAACAGGGAGAATATCAGACAGGACGAAACGTTGCAGTCGATAATCTTCATCAAGGCTCGCCACCTGCTGATAAACGCATACAGGAAGATACTGCACAGTCCCACATACGAGGACTATATGGACTATCTTGACCACAAAGAGGCTGGCGACAATGCCGACGGGCAGATTGAGTATGACGAATTTGTGTCGCAGGTGAACGCGATGCTCGACAAATTGCCAAAGGCGCAGAGGGAGATTATCAGGCTGTCGAAAATGGAGATGATGTCGAACAAGGAGATTGCCACACGACTCAACTACAGTGAACAGACGGTGAAAAATCAGCTCTCACTGGGGCTGAAGGAGTTGAAAAAGATGTTGAGATACACAAATTATGCTTTTTTATTCATTTTGTTTGAGTGTTGATGGTACACTTGACGATTTCGTTTGTATTACCTAATAGCAATAGAAAGGAAGAATATATGATAACAAGCAATAGAAACCACTTGGAAGAGCTTCGGGAAAAGGTGGATGCCATGACTGACCAGCAGTTGGGGGATGCCTTGCACGAGGAATGGATGAATGATACCATTGATGTCTCTGAAGTAGGAGATGATGACATAAAGAGGGTGAAGTCGAACATTGACAGCCGAATAACAACGGGAAAATCGTCGGCAAGAAGAATAGCGTTGCGCTGGATACAGATTGCAGCAGCCATGCTGTTCCCCATTTGCCTTGTGGGTCTATTGATGATGTATAACGAAAACAGGCAATACGCCTCCATTCCAGATATGCAGATAAAGACAGGACTTGGCGAGCAGGTTACAGTGACATTGCCCGACGGCACGCAGGTGTCGCTCAACTCGATGTCAACGCTGACTTACGCGCCGCAGTCGTTCTGCAAGTCGTCGCGTGAGGTCGATTTCGACGGTGAGGCTTATTTCAAGGTTGCCAAGAACGCCGAACTACCCTTTGTGCTGCACGTTTCGGGTGCTGACGTCGAGGTGTTGGGAACAGAGTTCAACGTTGTTGACCGTGAGGTGGAAAACACCACTGAACTGGCATTGGTGAAGGGAAAGGTGATGCTTACCGCCAATGCTTCGGGAAAGAGCTACACCATGACTCCCAACGAGATAGCCACCATAGACAAGACTACGGGCGACATCAATGTGCGTTCGGGAGTGAAGGCTGCCGAAAAGAGCATGTGGAAGCAAAAAAGACTGAGTTTCTCAAATGCGAAACTCGATTCGGTGGTGAAGGCCCTTGAGCGCACCTACGGCGTAAAAGTAAAAGTTAAGGCCTCGTCGGACGACACGTTTACCGGCACATTGCCAACGGACAATCTCGACGAAGCCCTGAGAATTATTGAAATTACCTATAAGTAACTTCTTTAACTTCCTTGGTAATTGTCAGGACATCACTCGAAAACTTCGCCTCTTTCAAATACGTTGACAAAGAGGATGACGGGGCTACGAGAACTATAAGAGTCATACCGCTCTATGCACTATCTTGTATTGAGTAGGAACATGCTAAAAGTCTGTCGTCAAACTTTTATTTTGCATACATACTTTATTTGTTGTAACTTTGCACCAAAATTTTAATAAAACATTAATAAAGATGGGAATGAAATATAATAAATTACCTTAAAATATAGGGAATGTGTATCATAATATATCATTAAATGAAGATTATTCCGTATTTTTGCAAACGTAAATGAAGATTATCATATTATGAGCAAGACTACGATGGGGACTAAGCTTCCCCGAAAGTTGGAGGATAAAATGAAAGTTGTGGGCGAACAGATAAGGCTTGCCCGGTTGCGACGTGACTTGAGTATTGCCCAAGTGGCGGAACGTGCTACATGCTCCCCCGTTACCATTTCACGTGTGGAGAAAGGGACTCCAACTGTCGCCATAGGCATTTACCTTCGTGTGTTGTATGCACTGCAACTGGATGACGACATTATTCTGCTTGCACAGAAGGACGAAATAGGGCGTGGATTGCAAGATTTGAGACTTAAACAGCGTGAAAGAGCATCAAAAAAAGCGTAAAGTATGAAGACGCTATATGTTTTTGGCGATTTCCAATGGTTGGAATCTCCTTGCCTCATCGGTGAATTGGGCTACGAATCTCTTCGTGGCTCAGACTCTTATTCTTTCAAGTATAACCCTGAATGGCTTAAGAAATACGGAAGCATTTGTCTGAGTGCCGACATAAACAACTATACGGGACAGCAATACACACAGCCAGGAAAGGATATTTTCGGTTGTTTTAGTGATGCATTGCCCGACAGATGGGGAAAAACACTCCTTAATCGACGGGAACAGATTATGGCGACTGAGGCGAAAAGACCTGTAAAAAGATTATCATCCTATGATTATCTTATTGGTATTGATGATTTTTCACGCATAGGAGGCCTGCGCTTCAAAGAATCCTTGGACGGACCTTTTATCAATAGTGACGGCTACCTACGCATGCCACCAATCACAGATATAAGAAGTCTTGTTCAGGCAAGTATGGAGTTTGAACGCAGTGAGAAAGATAATCTCATGCCTGAAAAGAGATGGATTCAACGGTTGGTTCATCCTGGCTCTTCACTGGGCGGAGCACGTCCAAAGGCAGGAGTTCGTGATGAAGATGGTTGTCTATGTATTGCAAAATTTCCATCACGAAATGATGACTATGATGTGGCATTATGGGAGCATCATAGCCACCTTTTAGCTCATGAGGCGGGGGTGACAGTGGCTCAGACGCGGGTCGTGGGATGTGGAGAGAAATTTCATGTGCTGCTGTCAAGGCGATTTGACAGGTTGGCAGAAGGAAAACGGGTGCATTTTGCCTCCGCTCTCACTCTTCTTGGGTTGACTGACGGGTGTGACGCTAACACAGGTAATGGATACCTTGATATTGCTGATTTCATTTTGCAAAATTGTTGTAATGTGACTGAGAATCTCCATCAGCTATATCGACGTGCGGCTTTCAACATTGCTATATGCAATACCGACGACCATTTCCGCAATCATGGTTTTTTGCTCACTCCCAGAGGATGGACCCTTTCTCCGGCATTTGACATGAATCCTACGTTATGGCATAACCAAAGCCTTCTGATTAATTCTGTAACAAACGAGTCTGACTTGGACATCTTGTTAGACTCGTGTGAGGAGTACATGATTAATTACAATGATGCTGAAAAGATTATCTCTCAAGTAAAATCTGCTGTTGCAAAATGGCGTGAGGTTGCTGATAGTCTTGGTATTGCCAAGAGAGAGATTGATATGTTTGAACAAATATATCAGGCATAATGAATGGGTCAGAGGACTGGTTCACACGACTTTCTGATAAAATTATTGAACCTCCCTCTGACCCTCTCGTATTTATATGAAGTAAAGTCCCTGTAGTGGACGTTTTCCAACCGTATAGGTTGCCTTATTTCCCCAAATCGTTGTAGAGCATCAATAGGCATGATGCACTCCAGCTGAAATGCGACGCCTGTAGCGGTGCTCCCGTGTGGGTGTCGTAGTTTTCGTGTATTGGAGCGTCGGCGGTGAGACCTTGTAGGCGGTCGAACACTTGGCGCGTGTATGCGTCAGCCTTTTGGCCGTAGCCGTAGTTGCGGTATGCCTTTATGGCATAATAGGTTTGGTCGAGCCAGATGGGGCCGCGCCAGTAGCCGTTGGCATCGTATTTCGGGTTGTCGGCAGCTATCGTTGGGAATGGAATATAGGTCGAGAACTTCTTTTCGTCGTCGAGCAGTCGGCGTGCCTTGTCGAACTGCTTTTTCGTTGCAATGCTTGCCCAGAAGGGAATGTAACCCTCACAGCCAGCTTCACGCACGAAGCTACGGTCGGCATCGAGTCGGCGGTCGAAGAAATATCCTTCCTTGTCATCAAAGAAATAGTCGGCAATTCCCTGTCGGCGGTCGGGCAGGTTGAACTCTTGTCCCAGAATGTCGGCAAACTTCTTCAGCAACGTGTATTCCATTGCGAGATAGGCGTTGAGGTCAACGCTCTCTTGGTTGGTGCTGTAGGCATCGTCGGCGTTGCGAAGCATCTCTGTGCCGTCGAAGCGAATGGCATTGTCCATTCCACTCTCCCATGCGGCAGCTTCGAGAGTGCCATCGACTGAACCGAACTCGCAGATTCCGTTGCGGTCATGGTCGCGCTTCTCATACCACCATTTGTGGTATTTAAGCAGTTTCGGGTACATCTCAGCCAAGAAAGCTGTGTCGGCGTTGTGCTCGTAAATCTCGTTGACAGCCCATGCAGCCAAAGGAGGTTTTGAGTCGCGGTTGTTGTTCTCGCTGGCATCGGGATAGATGCAGTCTATCACCATTCCGTCAGCCTGTTGGTAGTCGAACATCACGCGAATGTTGTCTTTTGCCAGTTCGGGGAAGAACGATGCCATGGCAGCGGAGAAACGCCAGCAGTCCCATGCCCAACAGCCCACGAAATAGTTGACGGCGTGGCTCGGCACAATGCCGTCGTGATAGACAGCTCCACGACGTGCCCTCCAGTTGGAGATGAGCGTAACGATCGACTTTGCCGCCACACGGTTGTATTCGGTAGGCAGGTCTTTGCGTATGACGCGGTCGAAATAGCCTTGCCAACGGTCGGAAGATGCCTGAAGCGCAGGAATGGGACAAGCCAAAAGGCCTGCCACCGCTGACTGGCTGATGGTCAGTTCCGTGTCTTGTTCTACAAGGCTGATGACTACATTAACCTCATTGTGACCTTGCTCAATGGTTGCCTTGTAGTTGTGTCCGTGCTGTCGTAGAGAGACATAGGGTGGAAAAGTGAGTACCACGGCTTCCCCGCCCTTGTTCCCTATTATGACCTGTTGGCCATCGACGCGAAGGCTCATCTTCGTGCTCACACTGTCGGCAGAAAGCACGGTAGAGGCATCGGTACCTCTAATGGTAAGCAGTGCAGTGCGCGCATCGACAAACTGCAGCGATTGGCTGATGTTGGCAGAGCCTTTGCGCAGTTTCATTGTGATTTGTCCCGGCTGATAGTTGTCCTCAACGGTGGTAGCACCCTCAATGCTGACCAAAGAGCGGGCATACCAGTTGCGGTAATAGATGCTGAACGGACCGCAGAATCCTGCCGTTGGCTTATTGCGTTCGGGTAATGTGAATCCCATCCACGAACCCATGTCGGAGAAACAACCGTTGTGACGGCGTGGTGCTCCGGGGGTGAGGTGAATGTCGATTATGTTGTCGTATGCCTTGTGGTCGCTCTGCGCCATGCCGTCTGTTGCAGACAGCATTGCGAGAACGGTTGAAAGGGCAATTATGAATGTTCTTTTCATCTTTTATTGCCTTTTAATGGTGAATGAATAGTTCCACTCGTGTGGAGTGATTGTGTATTCGGGGTGTACCTGTGCTCCCCATGTGTTGTCACCTCCCACACCCATCTGTCGGTGGTCGATGTTGACCCACACAAGATCCTTGCGTTCTATGCTTCCGCCGTGGATGTGCTTCACCATCGACGGAACATATTCTATGGCTTCCTGTTCAAACTGCCATGCGCTGACGTTGAGCGGCTCGTCGCCTTCAAAACGAAGTCCCTTGCCGTTGTCGTCGGTCAGTTCAAACCACCGCACATCGCATTTGTTGCCTGTCTCTTGCGCACGAACGTAGGGGTGATACTGTTCCCACACGGTGGCGTTGTAGATGCCAACTGGACATGCCACCTTTCGGTCGGCATAGTTCTCGTGTGGACCGCGTCCGAACCATTCCATGTTGGTGAAGTCTTTTTTCAGTATCATTCTCACACCAAGGCGTGGCATTTCCGGCAGTGGCTTGCAGCCCGGCACGAAGTGCATACCGACGCGGAGCGAGCCGTCGGCTGCCACGGAGTATGTCATCGTCAGTTGGCTCTCCTGCTCTTCCATACGATATTCTGATGTCACGACAATGCTGTTTGCCTCTTTGCGTGTCGATAGCTTGTCGAGTTTCATGTTGCTTCCGGCACGTTTCCATGTGGCGCAGCGTTCCTCTGTTCCGTTTGCTACATCGTTGTCGGTCAGTCCACGCCAGAAATTTGGCTGTGGTCCGGCAATGAGCATCTCACGACCGTCGTATTCCAAGGAGGTGAGTTCACCCGATTGCTTGGAGAATGTCAACTTGTAGTTTCCTGAGTCAGACGTTCCGCTTACCACAATCTTGTCGGTGGTCTCGTCTGATACGATGTTTCCTTTTGGCGTTAGTGCCGAAGGACGCATAAGGTTGACGGGAAGCTGAATCTGCTCGAAAGCCACTTCGTGACCTTGTGGCACCATCGGCGTGGCATTTCGGCTCACTGCCTTCAGTGTGAGGAAGTACTCGCGGCTGTCGGTTGACGGCAACTCCTTGAACGGAATCACCATCACCGTCGAAGTGTGTGGAGCGAGATGTGGGAAGTCCATTCGTCCGTTTTCCACACATTTCCCATCGGCTTCAACGTTCCACAGCAGTTCGTAGTTGTCGAGTGTGGTGAAGTCGAAGCGGTTGGTGACCTTAACCTTGTTTGTCGTGAATGTCACAGGCTCAAAGGCAATGTTTTGGTAGGTCTTCTTCACCTGCCAGATGTGCGGGTGGAGCGAACGGTCGGCAGCCACAAGACCATTGGTGCAGAAGTTGGAGTCGTTGACCACTCCCACAAAACCGAGGTCGCCGCCGAAAGCCCAGATGTCGTTGCCCTTCTCATCCTTTTTCGCTATGGCCTGGTCAACCCAGTCCCAGATGAATCCACCCTGAAGCTGGTCGTATTTATAGATGAGGTCCCAATAGTCGTCAAGATTGCCGACGCTGTTGCCCATGGCGTGGGCATACTCGCAGAGAATCAGCGGACGGCGGTCGCGCTGGTTGACATGGCGGCGAAGCGCCCATACGCGGGCGTACATTGGACAATAGATGTCAGACTTGGCATCGTAGCCGCCACCCTCGTATTGCACGGGACGTGAAGGATCGAACGCCTTGGCAAAGTCGTAGTTTGCCTCAAACAGCGGACCGTAGCCGCTTTCGTTTCCCATCGACCAGATGATGACCGACGTAATGTTGCGGTCGCGGAGCATCATACGTTCCATGCGCTCGTGGAAAGGCTTTGCCCAGTCGGGTTTGTCGGCGAGCGTCTTCAGCTCAGAGTCGAGCATTCCGTGACATTCAATGTTGGCCTCGTCAACGAGATAGAGTCCGTATTTGTCGCACAGCTGATACCATTCGGGCATGTTTGGATAGTGTGACAGTCTGACGGCGTTGATGTTGAACAGCTTCATCAGCCTTATGTCCTCCACCATGCTTTCCACCGTAATGGTACGTCCGTGGTGCTGGTCGTGCTCATGGCGGTTCACTCCCTTGATTTTCAGTGCAACGCCGTTGACGTGCAGCTGTCCGAACTTCATTTCCACCGTTCGGAAACCGAAAGGATGGGCAATGCTCTCAATGGTGCGCCCACTCTTGTCGATGGTGTTTATTACGAGCGTATAGAGGTTTGGAGTCTCGGCGTTCCATGGTTTGGCGTTGGCTATTGTCTTTGAAAACGTCACCAATGTGTCAGCAGCCGACGCGATGCGGTGTGATGCGGTGTAGAGGGGCTTGCCTTCGGGCGACAGCACCTTAGCCTCTACCTTCATTCCCTTTCGCGGCGAAAGGACGCTCACATCGAGTGAGAACTGTCCGTCACGATAGTCGTTGACCAAGGCTTGTCCCAGACGGAAGTCGCTGATGCGGCTCTTTGGTCGTGCCTGAATAAAGACGTTGCGCTCTATGCCGCTGTATTTCCAGTAGTCTTGGTCTTCGAGATAAGAGGCATCGCTGTAGCGGAACACCTGCACGGCAAGGCGGTTGTTGCCCTTCTTCACATGACGAGTGATGTCGAAGTGTGCCGGCAGTCGGCTGTCCTCGCTGTATCCTATGCGTTCGCCGTTGAGCCAAACAAAGAAAGCCGACTCAACGCCCTCAAAGTCGAGAATGATGTCCATGCCCTGCCAGTTGTCGGGAAAGGTGAAGTCGTGGATGTAATGTCCTACGGGATTGTAGTCCTCTGGCACGAAGGGGGGATTGACGGGGAACGGATAGGTTACGTCGGTATAGATTGGAGCGTCGAAGCCCTGCAGTTCCCAACTGCCCGGCACATTGATGTTCTGCCATGAGCTGGCGTCGAACGTCGGTTGCCAGAAGTCCGTCAGTGCGAGTGCAGGTCTCTTCACGAGTTTGAATTTCCATGTGCCGTTGAGAGTCATGCGCCTCTCGTTGGCTGCATCGATGGCAAATCGTTCCGTGTCGTTCTTCTTCAGCTGTGCCAGTGCTGCGTGCTCAGAAGTATAAGGAACGAAGTGTGCCGCCATCGACATTCGTCCTATCTGTGTGGTAGTGGCATCCTGCCAAGGTTCTTGGGCGAATGTTGAAATGGAAAGGAATGTAATAAGTAGCAGAAAATATTTTTTCATAAGGTTTCTCTTTTATAGTGAGCAGAAGAACGTGACGAGGAACGGAACGGAGAAATCGACGCAGAAACCGTGGAAGATTGACACGATGACGAAGTCCTGTCCCGAAACCCTTGTGATGATGGGCAGAGTGGTGTCCATCGACGTTGCCCCTCCCATAGTGATGGGAGCCAGCTTGCCAAACCAACGGGCGAACAGGGGAGCGCAAAGCAGTGTGAGTATTTCGCGCATGATGTTGGCAAGCAGGGCTATGGTGCCGAGCTCCGCACCCCGATATTCAGTGATGAAGATGCTCGATAGCGAGTAATAGCCAAAGCCAGAGCCTATTGCCATGCAGTCGAACAAGTGGCGATGGGGAAGCACCATGGCTGCCGCCGCTGTTCCGGCAAGTGTGCCTACGATGGTCATTACGGGCAGCATCATCAATCGAGGATTGACTTTCTTGAAACTGCCGAGAATTTTAGAATCGCATCCAATGCTTATTCCTACGCAGAACATCAGCGAGCAAAGGGCATAATAGCTGACATCGCTTTCCAACAGGCTTTGTGGCACAATGGAAAATAGTCCCACGACGATGCCGAGGGCAAAGAATCCAACGATGATGAGACTGCCTTTCATGCCTTGCCTCCTTTCGAAACATGGTTCCACAAAGCCCAGGCTGCCAGCATACTGCCGATGGAGCCGCCAATGGTGAGCACCAGCGCCTCAATGCCGAGAGTCTGCAGACCGCCTATTATCTTTGGATTAGAGCCTACCTCAATGCCCAGAAGGAAGAGCAACGCCCATATCAAGGCAGTGATTATTTTGGAGATGATGCCAGTGTTCTTGCCACGAAGCAAATAGCCGAGACCGATGCCGCAAAGCATTATTGATACGATTATCAGCATAAGAGTTTCACGTTTTGTTTTTCTGTTTTGTTAAAATCCACATATTGTAAGACGTGCAATATGTGGATTTTATTGTGTTATTTAAGCTCTCCGTTGGAATTAAGTTCCGTTTGTGGTACAGGGTAGAACAACTTTGAGTCGTCATAGCCTGAGCGACCTGTGGCTTGCATGGCGGCAGAGGTCTTGCCCCAGCGACGTAGGTCGTACCAGCGGAAGTTTTCAAGCGGGAACTCTATCATTCGCTCGTGCTCAATCTGAGCCTGAACCTCAGACTGCGATGTGCCTTTCATTGCCGGCATACCGCCATGGACGCTACGTATTTCATTGATGAGTTTTATAGCCTCAGAGGAATTGCCCAGATCGTTGAGGGCTTCTGCCTTCATCAGCATTACGTTGGCGTAGCGCATCAGCATGACGTTGACATCAGTAACGTCGAGGTAGAGTCCTTCGAGGTTGGCTGGCATCAGCTTGCGGAACGATGGGCGGTCGTAAGCCGTATCGATTTCCATCATCCACTTTATCCACTCGTCCCAATCAGAGCCATAGACCTTGCCTGTGCCGTCGTTGTAGTAGGGGTCTTGGAAAAATACGGTAGCGTAGAGGCGGTTGTCGTACCAACCATCGTCTTTCTTGCCTTCCTTCTTAAACTCGTTCATGAGCGTCTCAGAAGGCAGAATCTCGTCCCAGCCTCCAAACTCTGCACTGCCTATCCAGCGGTGAAGCTGTGTGCGGTAGTCGGCACCGTTGGCGTCGCTCAGTGAGAACTGAATCTCGAATATCGACTCTCGGCAGTTCTTGTTCGTGCCGTTGAACATGCTTGCGAAGTCGCTTTCAAGGCTGTAGCCCGTCACATTGTTGAAAGCGTCAACGGCAGCGTTGAGATGTTCGTTGCGCTTGTCGGTCTCTTCCGATGCGCGGGTGAGGTAGGCAAAGCCAAGATAAGAGTAGGCGGCACCGCGTGTGGCGCGTCCGATGTTGTCGGAGCCGTAGCTTACAGGCAGCTCGGTGGCTGCTTTGAGGTCGTCGCAGATGAAATCCCAAGTCTCAACACGGTCGGCGAGCGACTTGTCGAGTTCGTCGGTCGATGTGATGTAGGTGTCGCGTATGATGATCTGCTTCCAGTTGAGCAACAGCTGCATGTGGTAGAATGCACGCAGGAAGTGAGCCTCGGCAAGCAGCGACTTGCGGTCGGCGGCAGCTAACTTTGAATCCTCCATCTCGCCAACCTTGGTGATGATCTGGTTGGCGAAGCTGATGCCACGATAGTAGCTCTTCCAGTAATAGGTGAACTGCGAGTTTCCGTTGTTGTAGGAGAAGTTGCGCAGCTGTACCCAGTTGGGGTAGTTCTGTGCGTCGAGACCCATCTCCACGTCGTCTTGGCGGTAAGCCTCCACAGGCCACTTGATCTCGGCGAAGTCCCAAAGGTCGCCGGAGTAGTAGGCGAAGTAGAGCTGTGAGTAGGCTGAAGCCATTGCTGCCTCCACATCGTCCTTGTCGCGCCAGAAGGAGTCGGAGGTCAACTGGTCGGGCGATGTCTGCGTTAGGAAGTCGTCACAGGCAGTGAGTGACATTGCAATGCAGATTCCTGCTATATATTTCGTTATTTTCATAACCTTAGCTTTTTATATGTATTGTTTTTGAGTGTATTAGAATGTTACTTGCGCACCTACGGTGTAAGAGCGTGTGAACGGATAGATGAGCTTGTCGATACCCGTGTTGAGTACGCTCGCACGTGAGAACTCTGGGTTGGCTCCCGAGTAGCCCGTGATGGTGAAGAGGTTCTCACCACTGACGTAGAAGCGTATGCGGTCGCAGTAGATTGCCTTCGAGATGCTTGCGGGCAACGTGTAGCCTATCTGTGCCTGACGCAGACGTACGAAGTCGCCGTTTTCGAGGAAGCGGGTTGACTCGCGGGTGTTGTCGTTCGGGTCGCCATAGATGGCTCGTGGAATGTCGGTCGATGTGTTTGTCGGTGTCCATGCGTTCAGTGTCGTTGCCATGAAGTTTGAAGCTGAGTTCATGCCTTCATACAGGTAACGGTTGGCATTGTAGATCTTGAAGCCGAACGAACCGCCGATGACAGCCGAGAAGTCGAAGCCACGCCAGTTTGCGCTGATGTTGAAGTTTGCCTCCACCTTTGGTATGCCGCTGCCGCAATAGACCTTGTCGTCCTCGTCAATCCATCCGTCGCCGTTGGTATCGACGAAGCGAATGTCGCCTGGCTGTGCCTCTGGCTGAAGGAGGTCGCCGTCGGAGTTGACGTGGCGGTTAACCTCTTCAATAGACTGGAAGATGCCGTCGGCCTGATAGAGATAGAATGAGCCTATTGGCTTGCCCACCTTCGTCTGGGTAGGGAAGTGTTCCGAACCGTATTTCAGTCCTTCGCCGTAGATGGTCTGGTCTTCGTTGGCAAGCTCAACGACCTTGTTCTTCACTGTGCTGAGGTTGAAGCCCACGGTGTAGTTGAAGTCGCTGATGTTGTCGTTCCAGTTGAGTTCGAGTTCAACGCCTTGGTTGCGCATCTTGCCCACGTTGAGCACGGGGTTTGCAAGTCCTGCAGAAGGGGCGAGTGTGCGGGTGATGAGAAGGTCGCGTGTCTCGTTGATGTAGTAGTTGATGTTACCGTTGAGGTGGTTGTTGAACAGACCGAAGTCGAAACCGATGTTCTTGGTGTCGGTGGTCTCCCACTTCAGCGAGCGGTTTTCGAGGGCACGGGCAATGCTTCCTGACCATGCCGACGAACCTGAGCCTTGAACATATCCCTGATAGAGGTCGTTGTAGGTAGAGATGAGGGCAAGGAAGTCGTAGTAACCAAGGGCGTTCTCGTTACCAAGCTGTCCCCAACTGGCGCGGAACTTCAGATTGCTCACCACGCTGTTCTTTGGGAAGAAAGGCTCCTCGCTGATGCGCCAGCCAATAGCTACAGAAGGGAAGAAACCCCAACGGCTGTCGGCACCGAACTTTGACGAACCGTCCTCGCGGAATGTGAACTGGAACAGATAGCGGTCGTTGAAGTTGTAGTTGATACGACCGAAGAAAGATGCACGGTTATAGACCCACTTTGAGCCGCTGCCGCTGAAGGTGCCGCCAGCACCTGCGCCGATGGTGGTGAAGTTGGGGTCGAGGAAACCTGCCGACTTCTCGCTCTGCACAAGCTGTCCGTCTTCCACCTTATATATAATAGTCTTGCCTTCCACTGCCACAGAACTCCAGTTGTATTTGCGGCTTGTCATCGATGTACCGAGCATGGCATTGAGGCTATGCTTGCCAAACTGCTTGTTGAACGACAACACGTTCTCCCAAAGCTGCTCTTCCCAGTAGGCGCGAGTCTCAGAGTTGTATGGATAGTTGCTTGGCGACTTTGGGTCGGCAATGTAGTCAGGGGCATGGTAGGTGTCAACCTCATGCTCGCCACGATAGGCATAGCTGGTCTTGAAGTTAAGCCACGGAGTGAAGTTGAACGTGAGAGCCACGTTGGCTGTGGTGTGATATTTCCTATCTACTGAGCTTTTGTAGTGTGCATCAGCCATTACGTTACGGTTGTTTGGCAGACCGTCGAAGTTGGTCAGTCCATAGCCGTATTCCTCATTCTCGTTATACACGGGTACGAGGGGTGAAATCATGTAGGTCTCCTTCAGCGAGTACTGTGGTTGCTGGCTGTTGGTATATTTGAAATCCATGTTGGCATCAATGTCGATGATGCCCTTAGTTGCGTGCAGCTTCATGCGTGCAATATCATGACGATGTTCGTTGCCGATGAAGATACCCTTCTCGTCGGCATGGTTGTACGATACCGAATACTGTGCCTTGTCGCCACCACCTCTGACGCTTATCATATAGCTCTGTGCCAAACCGTTGCGCTGGGTAACGTCCTGCCAGTCGGTGTTCACGCCTGTGTCCTTCGTAATGTATGCGGGAAGGTTGCTGTTAGGGTATTTTCCATATTGGCTTTTGTAGTTCTCATACATTGCCTTGTGTACTGTTTTGTAGCCCTCTGCATCGAGCATGTCAAGTCCTTTCGCAACGCTTGTGAAACTGAGATAGGTGCTGAAGTCAACCTTCACGTCACCCTTCTTGCCGTTCTTTGTGGTGATGATGATAACGCCGTTGGCAGCTACCGAACCGTAGATGGCGGCAGCGGCACCGTCCTTGAGAATCTCCATCGACTCGATGTCCTGTGGGTTGAGCGAGTTGATGTCGCCGGGGAAGCCGTCGATGATGTATAGAGGCTCGTTGTCGCCGAAGGTCTTCACACCACGAATCTTCACGCTAACACCGGCACCGGCATTACCACCCGACTTGGTGATGTTCACACCAGCCACCTTGCCTTGCAGTGCCTCGGCGGCGTTTGTCGTCGTGCGCTTTGCCAGTTCCTTGGTGTCAACCGACGACAGTGCACCAGTCATGTCGCTGCGCTTCATCGTTCCGTAGCCCACAACGACAAGTTCCTGCAGAGCCTGCGTGTCCTCCTTCATCAGCACCTTCATGTTGTCCTCTGCCTTAATCTCGCGGTCAACAAATCCGAGGTAGGATATTTTCAGAGTACTGCCCTTGGGAGCCTCGATGGTGAACTTTCCGTCGATGTCTGTGACGGCAAGGGCGTCAGAACCTACCACCGACACAGTTGCTCCCATGACAGGCTCGCCCATGTCGTCCCTTACGGTGCCGCTGACCTTTTGCTTGGCACCTGAATTCTTGGTTTGTTTTGATTGTTTTGCAGTCACGACAATGGACTTTGACGATACAATGTTGTACTCCAGTTGTCTGCCCTTGAAGGCATCGTCGAGTACTGCCCCAACGGCGGCATCGCTCTTCTTGATTGTGATGTCGCTGCGGTTGTCAATGATGTTGGTTTTGTAGGAGAAACGATAGGTAGTCTGTTTCTCAATCACACTGAAGACTTGCTTTAGTGTAGCATTCTTCACGTCGATGGTTACTTTCTGTTGAGCCAATGCTCCCATGGTGGTGAACATCAGCATCAGCAGCACTGCCATGATCCTAAAACGATAATGTCCGTTCATACGTGTTAAATATTAGTTATTGTTGTTATTTAGATTGTTGTCAGTTTGACTTCTTGTTCAGTTTAGACAACCCTTTTCACCGTTCGTACCTAAAAAAACAAAAAAAGTTGGTAAAAGAATGGAGAAATCCGTAAAAATGGTAATAAATTCCGTATTATGTTTATTGGCGTTTTGGAATATTATAGCTATCTTTGCAGCGGATTATATCAATAACTTTTAAAGAAATGCTGAGAAAGATAAGGTTGACGCTTGCCGTCTTGTTCTTCGTGGCTGTGACGCTCCTGTTCCTCGACTTTACGGGGACGTTGCACCGATGGCTTGGTTGGACTGCAGAGGTGCAGTTCCTGCCAGCGTTGCTTGCCATGAACGTGGTCGTTGTCGTGGTGTTGGTTGCCTTGACACTATTTGTTGGTCGTGTCTATTGCTCCGTGGTTTGTCCGCTGGGAGTGATGCAGGACATTATAGCTTGGCTCGGTCGCCGTGGCAAGAAGCGCAAGCTGCGCTATGGCCACTCTCCGGAGCGAAGATGGCTGCGCTGGGGAGTGTTTGTGGCTTTCGTGGCGTGTCTTGTGGGCGGTCTGACCACGCTCTCGTCGTTGTTGGCTCCTTATAGCTCCTACGGTCGCATTGCGTCAAATCTTCTCTCTCCATTGTATCGCTGGTGCAACAATGGGTTGGCATACATAGCCGAGCGTGCCGACAGCTATGCGTTCTATGAGACGGAGGTTTGGCTGAGGTCGATGCCGACGTTCATCATTGCCGTTGTCACTTTTATAATAATTGGAGTGTTGGCATGGCGTGGAGGCAGGACATACTGCAACACCATCTGTCCTGTGGGCACCCTGCTCGGTTTCCTCTCGCGTTTCTCGTGGCTTAAGATCCATATCGACGAGGGCAAGTGCAACCGTTGTGGCAAATGCTCAAGGAAGTGCAAGGCAGCTTGCATAGACGGGAAGCACCATAGGATAGACTATAGCCGGTGCGTGATGTGCATGGACTGTATTGAGACTTGCAAGCATGGGGCTATTTCCTTTGGAAAGAGGAGTGAGGAAAGAGGAGAGAGGAGTGAGGAGAGAGGAGTGAGGAAAAAGGAGAGAGGAGAGAGGAGAGAGAATGGGCGACGTGCGTTCCTTGCCTTGGCTACTTCCTTTGCTGCCTCCACTGCTATCAATGCCCAGAAGAAGAAGGTGGATGGCGGACTGACGGTTATTGAGGACAAGGTGAAGCCAGAGCGTGCTACGAGGATATTGCCTCCCGGAGCTTTCAGCGCCCAGCATTTCGCCCAACATTGCACCGCCTGCCAGCTATGTGTGTCGGTCTGCCCCAATCAGGTGCTTCGTCCCTCAACAGATCTGGAACATCTTATGCAGCCAGAACTGTCATACGAGCGAGGATATTGTCGCCCAGAATGTACTCGCTGTTCCGACGTTTGCCCAACGGATGCCATACGTCCTATTACGGTGGCTGAAAAGTCATCGACGCGAATAGGACATGCCGTGTGGGTGAAGAAGAATTGTGTGCCTGTTACCGATGGTGTCAGTTGCGGCAACTGCGCTCGCCATTGTCCTTCGGGTGCTATTCTAATGGTGCCAATGGATCAGGACGACCCCGAATCTCTTAAGATTCCGGTTGTCAATGTGGAGCGTTGCATTGGTTGTGGAGCTTGTGAGAATTTGTGTCCGGCACGTCCGTTCAGCGCAATATATGTTGAGGGACATGAGAGACATAGTGAGTATTGATTTTGGATTTATGAGCACTATGAATAAAGATATTTCACGTCGTGACTTCCTAAAGACCATGGGGGTGGCTGGATTGGCAACGGCTGGTTTGGCATCGTGTGTAAACAAGCAGTCGGACAACAAGCCGACAGTGACTGCCAACAGCGATATTCCAAAGGATAAGATGACCTATCGCACTTGTCACACCACGGGCGACCGCGTGTCGCTCCTGGGCTATGGCATGATGCGACTGCCAACCAAACCCAAGCCTGGGACGAAAGAGGGTGAGGACGAGGAGATTGACCAGGACGCAGTGAACCGTTTGGTTGACTATGCCATTGAGCATGGAGTGAACTATTTCGACACCTCGCCAGCCTATTGCCGTGGATTCTCCGAGCGTGCGACAGGCATAGCCTTGAAGCGGCATCCCCGCGAAAAATTCTTCGTGGCTACAAAACTCTCAAACTTCGACCCCTCGACGTGGAGTAGGGAAGCATCGATAGATATGTACCGCAACTCGTTCAAGGAACTGCAGGTTGACACGATAGACTATCTGTTGCTTCATGCCGTGGGCGGTGGACGCGACGGAATGGAGGAACTGCACAAGAGGTACATCGACAATGGAGTGCTCGACTTCCTCCTTGAAGAGCGCAAGGCAGGACGCATACGCAACCTCGGCTTCTCCTATCATGGCGACATAAAGGTGTATGACTACCTGCTCTCTGAGCACGACCGCTACAAGTGGGATTTCGTGCAGATACAGATGAACTATCTCGACTGGAAATTTGCCAACAAGGCTAACCCCAGCGTCACCAACTCCGACTATCTTTACGAGGAACTGAGGAAACGCCATATCCCCGTGGTCATAATGGAGCCATTGCTTGGCGGTCGTCTGGCAAAGGTGCCAGATTTCCTCGTGGCACGCCTCAAACAGCGTGAGCCAGAGCTAAGCGTCGCATCATGGGCATTCCGCTTTGCCGGCACCTATCCCGAGGTGCTTACGGTGCTCAGTGGTATGACCTTTATGGAGCATCTGCAGGACAACCTCCGTTCCTACACTCCGCTGAAGCCGCTCAACGACAGCGAGCTTACATTCCTGCAGGAGATAGCTGCCGAGATGGTTGGCTTGAAGACCATTCCTTGCAACGACTGCAAATACTGCATGCCCTGTCCATACGGCATCGACATACCCGCCAACCTGCTCTATTACAATAAGTGTGTCAACGAGGGCAACATTCCCCATGAGGTGCAGGACGCAGCCTATCGCAAAGCCCGCCGTGCCTTCCTTATTGGCTACGACCGCTCGGTGCCAAAGCTACGACAAGCAGACCACTGCATAGGCTGTGGCGAATGTGTCTCCCACTGTCCGCAACGCATAAAAATCCCAAAGGAACTCCACCGCATCGACAAATTTGTGGAGAAACTAAAATTAAATGGAGAGTGAGGAGAGAGGAGAGGAGGGAAAAATTAAGAATTAAAAATTAAAAATTAAGAAAGAATCCCTACACCCCCTACATCCCTTACACACCTACACACCCCCAACCTTCAAAAAAAATCTATGAATACAACAATGTTTATCGGTGGCATCGGCTTTCAAGAGGTGCTGCTCATCGCACTGGTAGTGCTGCTGTTTTTTGGTGGAAAGAAAATCCCGGAACTGATGAAAGGTCTTGGGAAGGGCGTACGCTCTTTCAAGGAAGGACTGAATGACGATAAGAGTGAGGAGAGTGGAGAGAGAAGTGAAAAGTGACGACTCCATGACCTTTTGGGAGCATCTCGATGTGCTTCGTGCGGCGATAGTTAAGATTATCGTTGTGACGGTATTGTGTGGCATAGTGGCATTTTTGTTCAAAGAGCTGCTGTTCGACATTGTCCTTGCTCCAAAAGATTCAGGTTTCGTTACTTACAGGATTCTTTATCGACTTTCCGCTTTGGTGGGCGGTGATGCCGACGATGGCAACTTTTTCGTCCAGCTTGTCAACACAGGTTTGGCGCAGCAGTTCGTTATCCACGTAAAGACGGCGATGTGTGTTGGTGCTATCTGTGCTTCGCCATACATCGTCTATCAGCTCTTTCGTTTCGTCTCGCCGGCTTTGTATGAGAATGAGCGTCGCTATGTCGTTCAGGTAGTGGGATTTAGCTATCTGTTGTTTGTTGTGGGAGCGGCTGTTAGCTACTTCCTCATATTCCCTCTCACCTTTCGTTTCCTCGGTACCTATCAGGTCAGTGGAGAGGTGACGAACATGATTACTCTCGATTCCTACATCAGCACTCTCATGACCATGACACTTGCCATGGGCATAGTATTTGAGATTCCCATTCTCTCTTGGCTCTTTGCCAAACTTGGCTTTCTCAATTCCGCCTTCATGCGCCGCTATCGCAAGCATGCCATTGTTATTATCCTGATAGTGGCAGCCGTCATCACCCCCACCTCAGATGTGTTCACCCTCTTGGTAGTCTCCCTCCCCATGTATCTCCTCTATGAGATCAGCATCGTTTTGGTGAGGCATAGTGTGGAAAGGAAACTTTCCTAAAGAAATATTTGGCGGTTTCATAGTTTATTGCTACCTTTGCACCTGGATGATTAAACAGAATACGGATATTGTAAAGTAAATAGCTTGGGTGTTCGCTTTGGACATGAAGCTATCCATTCGGTTTACTTCAGAGACATTGCGTTCTTTGGAGAAGATAATAGTATGTTTAATTTTTTATCATCACTTAGAACTTTACAATAATGAATAACGAAAACAATAATATTATAGTTGACGGCAACGAGCCGTCGATACATGACTTTGACTTCGCTCTCATCTGCGAATATTTCTCAAGTGTCAAACGTCAGGGACCTGGTAGCGACGAGATGACAAGAACGGCAATGGAGATGGTCGGGGGCATTGCGGACAATGCCGTAGTTGCCGACCTCGGCTGTGGCTGTGGAAGCCAGACCATACAGCTCGCCCTTGGTAGCAAGGCGCAAATCAAGGCCTTGGACTTGTTTCCACTCTTTATAGACAAGTTGAAGGAGAAATGCCGCAAGGCTGGCGTTGCCGATAGGGTAGAGGGCATAGTTGGCGACATGGGCAACCTGCCCTTTGAGGCAGAGTCGCTTGACCTGATATGGAGCGAGGGCGCGATATATAATATCGGTTTTGAGCGTGGAATGTGCGAATGGCGCAAGTTCCTGAAGCCTGACGGCTGGATTGCCGTGAGCGAGGCATCGTGGCTGAGGGACAACCGCCCATCGGAGATAGGGCAGTTCTGGACAGAGGCATATCCTGAGATTGATACTATAAATAATAAGGTGGAGCAGATGATGAAAGCCGGATACCGTGACATCAGGACTTTCGTGTTGCCCGACGAGTGCTGGACGACGAATTTCTATGAGCCGCAGGTTGAGGCGCAACGCTTTTTCCTTGAGCGATATCCTGACAACCGCACGGCAAACGAACTGGTTGCCAACCAAAGGCGTGAGGCAGAGCTTTACAACCGCTATCATGACTATTATGGCTATGTCTTTTACATAGGACGAAAGGCATAGTTTAGTTAACGAGTTGAAAAGTTGACGGGTTGACAAGTTTACAAGTCGTTTCTTTTGCCGCTGTTTTGCAGTAACGCTTTCAACTTGTTAACTGTCAACTTGTCAACTCGTTAACTTGTCAACTTGTTAACTGTCAACTTGTTAACTGTCAACTTGTTAACTGTCAACTTGTCAACTCGTTAACTTGTTAACTTACAAAGGCTTTTTCTTGTTCTTCTCCCTGAAAGTCCGTGGCGACATTCCCGTGTGTTTCTTGAAGAAAGTGCCGAAAGACGATGGGTTGGGGAAATGGAAAGAGTCGGAAATCTGTTTTATGCTCATGTCGGTGTTGTTCATGAGGAAAATGCTGCGGCGCATTATTGCCTTGAAGACATGTTGCTGTACGGTAAGTCCTGATATTGACTTTACTATCGATGAGAGATATTTTGGCGAGAGGCAGAGCTTGTCGGCATAGAAGGCTACGCTGCGGTGCCTGTTGTAGTATTTGCCTACAAGCTTTATCAGTTTGATGTATATGTCGGTCTGTCGCTCGGATATTGACTGGCTTGAGCCCATCATATTGCTGAACACCGAGCAGAGGCGATAGGTGAGTGAGAGCATGAGCAGCATACGCTCCTTCTCGATGAACACGTCGTTGTCGCTCCCGTCG
Source organism: Prevotella sp. (assembly GCA_051878735.1). GTDB lineage: Bacteria > Bacteroidota > Bacteroidia > Bacteroidales > Bacteroidaceae > Prevotella. The sequence continues at coordinate 32,339 of JBJEKR010000041.1, forward strand.
TCGGGGAGTGAGGCGAAGAGGCTTATGTAGTTGCTTATGTCGGTTGTCTTGTCGGTGGCGACTATCTGGCATGAGGTGGGATTGATGACATCCCAGAATTTCATGCCCATGACGGTGTTGCCGAGAATGTCGCGAATGGTGTCAACGCGATAGAACAATAGTGAGTAGAGGCAGTCGTCGGAGGTGTCAACGATGTGGAAATAAACACCGCGGTTTAGGAACACTGTCTTTCCGCTCCCCGTCTCATGACATTCATCCCCTGTCATGAACGTGAAACTTCCCCTGTGGCAGACAATAATACCGACATGCTCGACAAGAAAGCTGACGTGTAGTGCGTCGGGGAACTTGTCGAGTATGCCGTGAGAGCAGCACACCTCGCAGTCGGCGGTGAGCTGCCTTTGCAGTTGCTGTATGCGTTCTGCCATTCTGTCCATGGTTCAGCAGCCTGTGCCGTCGATCCTGCATGAGGCGCCTTCGGCAGGCTTTGCCCCTATGCCCGCCTCTAAGGACGACAGGGTCACGGTGCCATCCTCAAGCACGAAGCATGGGATGCCGACGAAGCCCATCTGCCTTGCCGCGGCAAGTGTGGGATTGTTGTCGCGCAGTTGGAGGAATGCCTTTAGGTTCCTTACGTGTGCGCCAATGTCAATCACGTTGTAGTTCGGGTTATCCTTAATTTGGTTCTCGATGCGCTTGCAATCGGGACATGTGCTCATTACGAATACTGTTGTCATAGTTGTTATCTGTTTATATTGTCAGTGCAAAAGTAGCGAATAATATCCAAAAAGCCAATAAAGTGTAGGTTAATAAATCACAAAACGCCCATTTCGTTTTGTTGGAACAAAAAATATTCTTATTTTTGTACACATTGTGATGTCACGATAACTGTTGTCACAGTTGTTCCATAACTGTGGAACACTTGTGCCATCAGTTTTGGAACAAGTGTGACACAAGCTATGGAACAGTCGTGACACAACTTTCGGCGATTTTGAAGCGCGCTATGGCGTGCTGGCGCTATATGTGTGCTTCATTCTATAGTCGCTATTTGTTGTCATAGTACTTCCTCATGATGTAGAAAGCTTTTTTCCTCTCTCCTTTTTCCGAAATAAACCCTTTGCGGTTGAAGTAGTTTTGAACGCCGTCCAAGGGTCGGCGGGGAGAACGGAAATCTACCAGACACCATGGGGCAAGACCAGAGAGACCGTCGATTTTGTCGAGCATGTCAAGGTTCTGCCTGTACAGTTCCTCTTGGAACTCCTCTGTCCACCGTTGTTCCTTCGGACCATGGTGGTTGGCAAGAGCACCGCCGCCAAACTCACTGACAATTATTGGCTTTTCGTATGGAATGACCCACTTCATCTTCGGAGCGTCATGAACATCGCGATACCAACCTACATATTGGTTGAAGCTGACCACATCGACAAGCGAGTGGAGACTGTCGCTTAGCTTGTTTACATAGTTTTTAGCAGCCAGCACTTCCATGGCAAGGCTGACAAGGCGGCTGTTGTCCATCTCTCTCACGCAGCCAATCAGGTTGCCAAGGAACCGGTCGCGGCTTTCTCCATGCGGGGTTTCGTTAGCCACCGACCAGATGATGGTGGCTGCACGGTTTTTGTCGCGTGCAATCATGGCTTTCAACTGTGCTTCCGCATTTCCGTATGTATCGGCGTTATCCCATGAGATAGCCCAGTAGCAAGGGATTTCTTCCCATAGCATAATGCCCATGCGCTCAGCTTCCCTCACGGTTAGCTCGTTGTGAGGATAATGGGCAAGCCGCAAGAAGTTGCACCCCATCTGCTTTGCCCAATCGAGCAGTATGTGAGCCTCTGCTGCATTTCTTATTCGCCCCTGACGATAGGGTATTTCATCGTGCATACAAGCGCCTTTAAGGAAAAGGGGCTTCCCGTTGAGAAGTATTTGTCTGCCTCGTGTCTCTATCGTGCGGAATCCTATCTCGTCGCTTGTGGTATCCGCTTTGTGTATTATCCGACAATCGTAAAGTTTAGGATTGTCTGGTGACCACAATGTGGGGCGTGCCTTTATTGTTGCTTTCGCGCTTCCACTGTTGTCGGTGGTCAGTCTTGTTGAGACTTTCAGTTCGGCTATTGTGATTGTCACCTCCTCACCTGCTTTTTTGTCGTTGAGTTGTACAGTCACGTCAATGGCGTGTTTTGTCTCTTTTGACAACTTGAATGAATAGTCGGACAGATAGGTGTCGCTTAGTTCTACGAGCATAACGTCCCTTGTGATGCCGCCATAGTTCCACCAGTCGAACACTTGTGTCGGCACGTTGTCGATATGTCGTTTGTTGTCAACTTTCACCACGATGGAGTTCTCTCCTTCTTTCATCATTTCGGTGACGTCGAAATTGAAGGGAGTGAATCCGCCCGTGTGCTGTCCCGCTTCCTTTCCGTTGACAAACACTATGGCATGGTAGTTGACAGCCCCGAAATAGAGCAGTGTCCTTTTGCCGTCTTTGGGTTGGAAACGGAACTTCTTCCTAAACCAGACGTTGCCTTCATAGAAGAACAGTTGGTTGTCGGCAGTGTTCCAGTCGCCGGGTATGTCCATTTTCCTTGCCCTGTCGAAGTCGTATTCCACGAGGTCAGAGGGTTTTGCTGCCTTTTTGTCGTTGAAGAACCCCCAGGATATAGGGTCACGCCGATAGCCATAGTAGCCCATTTCCTGCTGGTCTATTATGTAGCTCCATTCTCCGTTGAGTGATGTTACCGCATTACGTCCGTAAACGTTCTGTAACAGCGGAACTTCACAGGTGGTTGCCGTCGCGGCAACCACCTGGAATACTAATATAAAAATAACTAACAATTTTTTCATGTCCAACTGTTTTTATTCGTGTTCTACAGCCTCTTCCCATGTCTGCCACATCTGTACACTGTTGTCATATCCGTCATATCCCGGATTTTGATACAGTTTGTCGAGCATGTTGGCATCTATTGCGCTTTGTGGTATGGGCCAATTGATGTTGTGTGCTCCCATAGTGTAGTGGCGTCCCTTGATGGTAGGCGCATCCGGCTTATTGTAGTAGTTGTTGTATTTGCAGATTCGATGCCACCAGAAACTGTTCTCGTGCAGTTTGTCAACGCTGTAGGTATTACCCTCATTGTCTGTTTTCCCGCTAAGGGCGAGACAGTATGACATGCGGCTCAGTTCTGTGAATCGCCATTCCTCAAGGTAGAGCTCCCTTGCGCGTTCGTCGGCAATGTCGTCGATGTCAACCTTTGTGTAAAGTTGTTCGCAACGTGCTCTTCTTCGCAGGGCATTGACATCTTCCGTAGCCCCCGCAATGTCGCCAAGATAGTATTTTGCCTCGGCGCGCAGGAGGTAAGTCTCTGCAAGGCGGTAGCAGTAGAGGTCGCCAAAACCGCCGCGATAGTTGTTGGCTGTAGGTGTCTCGTCCTGTGGCGACTCCATCCATATTTTGTAGTGAGGCCATCCGAACCAAGCGCGTATGGTGTCGGCACAAAGCGACTTCGTAATTCCCGACTCATCGGTGAAATATTTCGAGAGGTGTTGTCCATAGTATTTTGAGTCCTTGCGGTTGTATCTCAAGTCCTCCATATCCACCCAGTTGCCAACTTTGCGGTTGTGGCGGAGGTCACCCCTGTCATCCTTGCCGTTGACCCTCCATACGGAGTGCTCTGCAAACCATGTAGGACGTATAACGCCTTGTCCACGTCCCAAGGCACGGTTGTAGTCAAGCGAATCGACCCACATGGGGTTTGTAAGTGCGAAACGGTCAACTGCAAGTATGTTGTCGGGAGTTTTGTTGCCGCTTGCGTTCCACTGTGCACCGAGGTTGCGCATTATCCTGATAGGTATTCCCGACTCTGTTCCGTACCTGTTGGTCATGATGAGTATTGCCTCCTTGTTTTGGTTTATAGCCTTGTTTTCGGGGCGGTGCAAGTCCCAGATCACGTTTTCGGTGATGTTCCATGTCTTTGGGAATGGATTGACAAACGTGCCGAAATTGTTCTGCATCAGTTCGTAGCCTGAATGTTCTATCAGGGTGTCTGCCTGAAGCTTGGCTTTCTGGAACTCGCCGCTTGCGAGATAATATTTGATGAGCAGTTGTCGGCATGCCCCCTTGCTTATCATGCCATAATATCCCATGCCCTTCTGTTCTGGCACATGCTGTACGGCAAACTCCATGTCGTGTGTCATTTTCTTTATTATCGCCTCTCGCTTTGTACTCTTGTAGTCCTGCTTCGGTTGGTCAATGATTTTTGTAATAAGCGGAACGTTGCAGAACTGGAAACAGAGGTTCATGTATCTGTGAGCCCGATGGAAATAAGCCCTGCCTCGATAAGCGTCCTTGGTCTTTTGGTCCAGACCTTCCACCTTGTCGATATAGCTGATGATGGTGTTGGCATATTTTATGCCGTTGAAGGTTTCTCCCCAGAAGATGACAAGCCTGTTCTGGTCGAAATTGTACCAGCCGGAATTAGGTGTGAATCGCTCCTTTATGTCAACGAAGGCATTGGCGTCGTCAGTCTTTGATGCCACGGCTATGTCGGAGAAGAGATACTCGCTCATGATGGGTAGCATAAGGTCACACTCGGTGGTGTTGGTCCAGTAGGCTTTCAGTTGTTTGTCGGCAGAAGCCAATGCGGCTGTCAGTCCTTGCTCAGTGCTGAAGGTTGTTGTAGGCTCATAGAGCGACAGTGGCTCCGGCTCCAGAAAGTTGTCTGAGCATGAGTAAAACGACATCAATCCTGCTATGCCAAGGGCAGTGAGGGCAGATGTTCTGAATATATATTGTTTCATATTGTTCATTATTATTAAATAAGGTGATTATAGTGTTACGTTTATTCCGAGAGTATAAGTGCGTGGCGCAAGTCCGTCGGAGGTCTCAGGGTCGCCGTATTCCCATTCGGCACACCATGTTGCCACATTGCGTACAGTGGCAAAGACTTTGGCACTTTGTATCCTCGCCTTCTGTAGCCACTGCTTTGGCAGTTGGTAGCCAATGGAAATGCTCTCAAGTCGTATGAAGCTCTTGTCGATAGCTTTTCCTGGGGCTTCTATTCCAGAAGGTCCCTGAGCGTTGAGGCGCGCGTAGTCGTTGGTAGGATTATCTATGGTCCAGTACTTCTTTTCATACACGTTCCGGCAGTTGGTTATCTGCGAGTAGTTGTTGTCCTGGTTGAGGTATTCGTAGCTCAGGCTCTTGTGTCCCATGTATGAATACATATTGAAGGAGAACGACCAATCCTTATATGTGAATGAGTTGCGCATCGACCAACGAACTGGTGCCACTGTCTGTCCGAGGAATTGTTTGTCCTTGTCGTTATAGACAGGAGTCGTTGTCCCGTCGGCATTGACCTTGTCGTCGGCAGTATAGCTGTTTTCCACTTTGGGGTCTCCGGGTTTCTGCCCGTAACGTTTTGCCTCCTCTGCTTCGTCTTTCTGCCAGATGCCCGTTACTTTGTAGTTCCAAATCTCACTGATTGGCTTTCCGATAAACCACCCGTTGCTTATGTCATCCATCTCCTTTGTGGTGGCATTTCCATCGGCATCGATTACAGTTTCGTATTGCCCGTAGAGATGTTCTATCTTGTTTTTATTGTATGAGAAAGAAAGCTGTGTGCTCCATTCGAAGTCCTTGTTGCGAATGTTCACAGTGTTGAGCGACAGTTCCACGCCTTGGTTCAACACCCTGCCGAGATTGGTGGTGATGGAGTTGAATCCAGTGAAGTCGGGAAGGCTTTGGTTCATGATCATGTCGGTTGTGGGCATGTAGTAGTATTCGATGCTACCGTTAATCCTGTTGTTGAGGAAACCGAAGTCGAGACCTACGTTCCATGAAGTGGTCTTTTCCCATTGCAGGTAAGGGTTGGCAAGTCGGCTGATGAACAGATATTGTATGTCTTCAAGTGCGCCGCTCGAAGAGTTGACATAACCTTGTCTGTATTGTCCGAGTGAGAGGTTAGCCAATGCAACGTATGAGTCGGCAAGACTTCTGTTGCCGTTTTGTCCAAACGACAGCCTCAGCTTTCCGTAGCTCATTGCCTCCCATTTCCAGAACTTCTCATTGGTGAAAGTCCATGCCAAGGCACCAGAAAGGAAGTTGGCGTATGGGTTTGTGGTGCCGAAAGCCGAGTAGCCGTCGCGGCGGAAGGAGAAGGTGCCCATGTAACGGTCGTCGTAGGAATAGAACAGGCGTGCGAGATAACCTGTGGCTGATTCCTTGGTGTCTTCGGAGAAGAAAGAGCTGAGACTCTTGTCGCCGTTTGCCGTGGAGTGGAATCCGAGTGCCTCAGATGGAAGGATGTTGCGTGCCTGAATCTCGTCAACCCAATGTTGGCGTTGTTCCGCCTCCTGTACGAGTGTGACGTTGAAATGGTGAACACGGTTGAAGGTGTAGTCCCAATTAATGGTATTGTTCAGCGACCAGTCGAAGCGGTAGCTTTGGTTGCGGGTGACGCGGTCGTGGTCTGCAGCCTGCCAGTCGGGATGCTCAGAGGATTGGTAGTACCTGTTGTGATAGAACTGGAAGCGTGGTGCCGCATTGAAGGTGTAGGTGATGCCGAAAGGCAGTTTTACCTTTGCGTCGAAGATGGTGTTGAAGATGGTGAATCCTCGCTCCATGTCGAGATACTGGCGGTTGTAGTCAAAGTTATAACCTTTCCAGTAAGCCTGCTCACCCATTGGATGGGCGATGAGGGTGCCGTTCTCGTCGTATGGGAAAGAGTAGGGGCTGTTGTCAAGTATCTGCTCACGCCAGTCGGTGGCTATATTGCCGTCGGTGCGGTTTTGGAAGTTCACGTTTGCCCCCACTTGTAGCCAGTCGGTAATGTTGGCGTTCAGCTTGAGGTTTGACCTAACGCTGCTGTATTCGTCGCCTTTCGCTATACCTTCATTGTTCATGTAGCCTATGGAAAGATAGTAATTGACTTTGTTGGTCTTTCCTGACACACTTACGTTGTAGTCCTGGCGGAGTCCTGTCTGGAACGAGTGGTGATACCAGTCGAAGGTGTCGCCGCTTAGGAAGTTCTTCAGCGTGATGTCGCTCACGTTAAGTCCTAACCTGTTGCCCCAAACCTCTTTGTCGCTCATGGAGTTGTCCTGGTTGGTCTGCGCTCTCCATTGCTCAAGGGTCAGACTGTATTTGCTTAGGTTCTCAGCCGTAGGGCGTGCATAATAGCCGGCGGGCTTGCCGGTTTGATAAGCCTCATAGTTGCCTGTCGTTGGGTTAGTACCGTAGGTGTCGGTGGTGTAGAAGTCCTCGCGGTATCGGAGATAGTTCTCAGCGTCGAGCGGTTTGCGGCTGTCGCCGATGGTGGCAAATCCGATGTTGGTGCTGAAACTGATGGTTGGCTTCTCTGCCGTACCTTTCTTGGTTGTCACTATAACTACGCCATTGGCGGCCTTCGCACCATAGACGGCAGCCGACGAAGCGTCCTTGAGAATGTCGATGCGCTCTATGTCGTTAGGGTTGATTTCTGACAATTCTCCATAGAACACCATTCCGTCGAGAACGATGAGCGGGGCGTTGTGGTCGCCGCTCGTATAAACCGAACGCTGTCCACGGACTGTCAGCGAGCCGCCGCCTTTCGCCGTTCCGTCGAAACCTACGTTCAGTCCTGCTGTTCCTCTCAGGACATCCTGTACGGTGGACGGAGCCTCATTGGCAATCTTGTCTGGTCTCACCTGTGCCACGGCACCTGTGAGGTCGCGCTTGCGCATGCTTCCATAACCGATGACCACCACTTCGTTGAGTTGTTCCGAACTTTCCGTCAGCGTTACGTTGATAGGCTTTCCATCGACAGTAATCTCCTTGTTGTCAAAACCGATGTATGACACTACGAGCACACTGCCGTGGGGAGCGTCGATGGTGAAGTTCCCGTCGAAGTCGGTAACCACACCCGTTTGCTTGCCTTTAATTTTTACAGTAGCTCCGATGATGGGCTCCCCGTTTTTGTCAACGACATTGCCTGACGTTTTGTTTTGTTGTTGGACTATTGCTTTTGGCACTGTATATGCCAATGCTGTTGATGGTATGGCAGCCAAGCAAGCCATGCCGAGTGCTGATAGAAGTTTCACTCTTTTGGTTAGAAATTCTGTTTTCATTATCGAATGCTTTTTTAGTTATCGACCGCAAAATTATGTCGAATATATTAATAGTGATTACGTTTTGCCATTGCAAAAAGGGGGATAAATCGTCCAAAGAATGAAATGACACCCTTTTTGCAATGATATACACCCTTAAAAACTGGAGGCGAAGGAGGAAATTTGGGAAAAAAGGAGTAACTTTGTAGCCGATAAGCATAACTTTATTGGTATGAAGAGTATATCTTATTTAGTTTTGGCTCTATTGTGGCCGTTGTATGTGTCTGCGACTGAACAACTGAGAGTGACCGACCATCTGCTGATAAACGGTGGACTGTCGAACAACTATGTCCGCGACATTTGTCAGGATGACTATGGAAGGATATGGATAGCCACCGAGTCTGGTCTGAACAGCTTCGATGGAACCCTATACCATAATTATAATACGTCGAACATGAGGCTAGGCTCCAACATGATAAACGCGTTGCACTACGACAAGTGCAACGGAATACTTTGGATTGGAACCTATGGCAACGGAATAAGCACACTGGACGTGAGGACAGGAGAGTCGGAGCATATAGAGATTCCCTCCATTCCAATTGCCAATGTCTATGACATAATAGCATCTCCTGAAGGTGGGTTCTGGCTTGTCGGCATACGACATCTGGCATATTTTGACGCCAAGACAAAGAAGTTTTCGTTGTTGTATGAGGCTGGTAGCGGCATGACGTTAAGATATGCGGCATTCGATGGCAATAACCATTTGTATGTCACAACTACATCGTCGTGCATCATCTGTTACGACATCGCAAAAGGTAAGGCAAGAATAATGAAGGACGCATTGCCGGAACATACATTTGTTAACGACATCGCTTGCGACAACGAAGGCTCGATGTGGGTTGCGACAAGAAACGGTGTGTTCAGGAAAACAAATGCCGATTTGGGATTTGAGCTCTTCAAGCCTGCAAGTTATTTGGAGAAATATGTGTATGAGGTAATGCCGAAGGATGATGACACTGTATGGCTGATCACGAACTTTGGTGTGTGTATTGAGAATCTTAACAATGGAGGTTTTTCTATGGTTGACACGCACTGTTGTCCCATCAACCAAGATATTGTCACTGCATTTTGCGATACGACGGGGAATGTATGGCTGGGCAGCAATGGCGACGGGTTGTATTTCATAAGCGCTGCAAAGCAGCTGTTCAATGTCGTTTCAAGGAAAAAGACATGGTGTGTCTGTCGCGACTCTGAAGGGACATGCTGGTTTGGTGGAGAAGGGATGGTTTTCAGTATTGACGCAAGTGGGGGGCTTAAGGAACACAAAATCTCATGTCATGGAAAGGAAAAGGGTTACATACTGTCCATAGAGGTGGAGGACGAGAGACACTTGCTGCTTGCCGCATACGACAGTCTTTACAGGTTTGACAAGCTGACGGGAAAAGTGACTGAAATAGTGGGCAAAGGAGGCTCTTCGGTCAATGCAATCAGCTTTTTCCGTGACAGGGATAAAACTATATGGATTAGTGCCATGGATGGAGTGTATAGGTTAAGTAACGGCATCGTATGCAAGGAACAACTGCTGAGCCGCCAACTGGGAAACCAGATGACCAATGGTGTCCGAATAGATAGACAGGGGAAGATATGGGTGGCCACATACGAGGCGGGAGTCTATGTATTTGACAAGAAAAGGAAACTCATTCACAGAATAAACCAACGAAACGGCTTTTTCGCTAACTCTGTCCATCATCTTTATATGGACAGGAATAACAGGATATGGATGTCAACGCCAGACGGAGTAGGCTTGATAAGAAACACCGACTGTCCCGACAGTATCGCGGTGTTTGGCTATGCCCAAGGGCTTAAGGATCTTTTCATTCGTGCCATACAGGAAGATGCGAAAGGCAACGTTTGGGTAAGCACCAACAACTGTTTGTCTATGATTGACATGAACAACGGAAGCGTGGTAAATTACGGCAGTAAGGATGGACTCCCCATTACCAATTTCACCGGTGGCATAGCAATATTGCATTTAGGAAAGCTATATGTTACATCAACAGAGGGTATTTGCTCGCTATCGCTTGACGAAGTGGGAAATAAGAGCTATTTGCCGAAACTGCATATTTACCAATGCTGTAATTTTGATGTGGACAATTCATACGAGCCGCAACCGATACGAGCCGAAGCGGATGGCACATACAGAGTTGAGCACGATCAGAATAACTTCCGAATCTATTACTGTATAGACAACCTCGCACTGACAAAACGAATGGAGTACTCATATATGGTGAAGGGGCACGGCAATATATGGCATCCGGTTGACCTTAACTATATCTCGTTCAGGGAAATGAACCCTGGGAAATATACAATAATGGTAAGGGCAAGACTTCACGGACAAGACTGGAACGATGAGTGTATCGACGAGGTTACGGTCGTCGTGGGTAAGCCTTTCTGGCTTAAATGGTATGCTTTCGTGCTTTATTCCATTGTCGTATTGGCGATTGTTGTAGGTGTTTTCGTCATATACAGGAGGCGCTTGATAGAGAAAAACGAGTTGGCAATGCAAAGGATAAGGAACAATGAGGACAAGCTTAGAAACGAGGAACGCATACAATTCTTCACAAACATTACCCATGAGCTGAAAACTCCAATATCCCTTCTCGTGGGACCCGTGGAGAACCTGCTTGAGAGTAAGACTCTCTGCGAGGACGACAAGGAGAAAGTCAGGATTATTGACAACAGTTCCAAGCGACTTCACCATTTGGTTGACCAAATACTAAAGTTCCGTACCATAGAGTCAGGCAAGCATGACCTGACGGTGGAGAAAGGCGACATTGCCGAATTGGTAAGTCACATAGGCAATGAGTTCAAGGCTGCCAACATGAATAGTCGTGTGGAATTCAGAATAGAAATGCCAGAACTATCCATGCCAAGAATCTATTTTGACAGGGATGCCATTACTACTATCATCGGCAACTTGATGACCAACGCGTCAAAATATACATTTCAGGGAAGTATTACCCTTAGAGTAGAGCCTATCGAAGCAGATGGGAAAAACCTTACCCGCATTTCTGTCAGCGACACTGGCTGCGGCATTCCCACCGACAAGATTACGCACATCTTCAACAAGTTCTACCAGGTGGGCGGAAAAATGCAAGCCGAAGGAACTGGAATCGGACTCTCAATAGCCAAGTCGCTGGCAGAAAGCCACAAGTCAGAAATCAAGGTCGAGAGCGAGTTGGGCAAAGGTAGCGTCTTCTCTTTCGAACTTGACAACAACGAGACCTATCAGGAATCTCTGCACAGGGAGACTGACAATAGTGGTGTGGTTATGCCAATCCCGACTGTTGACAATGGGATTCCAGAAAAGACGAAAGACAAGCCTATCGTTCTCGTCGTTGAGGATAACACCGACATGAACAATTTCATTGCCAGTTCTTTGTCAGAAGACTACTATGTCATTCAGTCAAGCAACGGAAAGGAAGGACTTGACACTGCTCTAAGCCAAATGCCGGACATTATTGTCAGCGATGTCATGATGCCATTGATGGATGGAGAGGAGATGGCAGAAATACTGAAAAACGATCTGCGAACTTCACACATTCCCATTGTCCTGCTTACGGCTAAGACCTCGATAGAAGAACAGGCAAAGGGATACGAGAGCGGGGCTGACGTGTATCTAACCAAACCGTTCAGTGTCAAAATGTTAAAAACATGCGTGAAGAATATCCTTCTACGACAGAAACAACTCTTGAGACATTTGGAAGCCGATCATCCAAAGGCCAATGTGGATGACGGCGATATGCAGCTAAGTGTAATTGACCGAAAATTCCTTAAGGATCTTGATTGCATCATAGATGAAAATATCTCGTCCCGTTCGCTATCAACATCAATGCTTGCCAGCGGGCTGAAGGTGAGCCAGACAACACTCTACAGGAAACTGAAGGTTCTGAAGGGCTTGAGCGCCAACGAGTATATACGCAAACGACGCATATTGTTTGCCATACACTGCATGACAGAAGGCCGTCAAAACATATCTGAAGCCGCATACAACAGTGGTTTTAACGATATCAAGCATTTCCGCTCATGCTTCAAGGAGGAGAAAGGCATCACACCGTCGGAGTACATTAGAAGAAAGACGTCACGAGATGTTTGAGCAGTAAATCCAAATTTTGGAAAACGTTACCCTCCATTTGATAATTTTTATTAAGGTGGGAATTTATATAACCCACGCTTAATAAGTGTTTCCAACTGTAACACTGTAACGTGTAACGCTTTTATGCTGCTTAGTGAGGGGTTTGCTATTGGGAAATGGGTTTTCCTTTTTCCTTACAGTTCGTTCCGCAGGCGTCTCGAAGGCATCCCGAAGGCATCTCGAAGGAATACAGGGCTTGCAGTCTTGAGCTTTTTCGTACAACTTGGACTTTACTATATTTAATAATGTGGAAATGGTTTAGCTTGCTGACTCTAAGTCGAGGAGAGAGCGTTTGCGCTCGATGCCGCCGGCGTAGCCTGTGAGTTTGCCGTTCGAGCCTATCACTCTGTGGCAGGGAATGATGATGGCTATTGGGTTTCGGTGGCAGGCTTGCGCCACTGCTCGTGATGCGTTAGGGTTGCCTATGTAAGCGGCAAGTTGTGAGTAAGATATGGTGGAGCCAAACGGCACGTTGGATAGCTTTTCCCACACCCGCTGCTGAAACGCGGTGCCTCTTGCCTCAATGGGAAGCTGGAAGGACGTGCGCTTGCCGGCGAAGTATTCGTCAAGCTGACGACAGGTCTCTGCCAATACTGTGGCAGTGGTGAGGTCGGCACCTTGACATGCCCCGTCGGTGGTCCAACTGCATAGGCAAAGCTTGTCGTTTTGGCTGCCAAGCACCATGTCGCCAAGCGGAGTGTGGTATATAATTCTTTCCATTCCTTCGTGTTTTTGGGACAAAGATAGCGCAATTTTGTCACTTATACAAGCCTTAAAATACTAATATTTTGTTAAAAAACGATATTAAATGATAAAATTTAGGTGTATTTGTTTAAATAAATCTCTAATTATTAGGTGTTTTCGATAAAAAGTTGTACCTTTGCAGCCCAAAAGGTCATATTAGGCCTTGGTGTATCAAGTAGAAAATAAACAAAATATATAATAACATAAAAAATAAAGAACAATGCCTACAATTCAACAATTGGTAAGAAAAGGCAGAAGGGTGCTCGTAGACAAGAGCAAGTCGCCAGCTTTGGACTCATGTCCTCAGCGTCGTGGCGTATGCGTTCGTGTTTACACAACAACACCTAAGAAGCCTAATTCGGCAATGCGAAAAGTTGCCCGTGTGCGTCTGACAAACCAGAAAGAGGTTAACAGTTACATCCCAGGAGAGGGACACAACTTGCAGGAGCACTCAATCGTGTTAGTTCGTGGTGGTCGTGTCAAGGACCTCCCAGGTGTACGTTATCACATCGTTCGTGGAACGCTTGATACAGCAGGTGTGGCTAACCGCACACAGCGCCGTTCGAAGTACGGAGCTAAGCGTCCAAAGGCAAAGAAGTAAATAGCCGGAGAGGGTTATAGAGCCTAAGGGACAAACAGTTATTAATTAGTTTTGCTGGAGAGATTGTTATAAAGACGGTTGAGTAAATGCTCGAGAGCGAGCGTTGAAGAACAAAGAAAAGAACAGCCCCAAGCAGAATATTTTCATTAAAAAGCAAAATGAGAAAAGCAAAACCAAAGAAGCGCGTGATCCTTCCGGATCCAGTTTTCAACGACCAGAAGGTGTCGAAGTTTGTAAACCATCTGATGTATGATGGTAAGAAGTCTATCTCTTACGAGATTTTCTACAAGGCTCTTGAGAATGTCAAGGCTAAGATGAGCAATGAGGAGAAGTCTGCACTCGAGATTTGGAAGACTGCCCTCGACAATATCACTCCACAGGTTGAGGTGAAGAGCCGCCGTATTGGTGGTGCCACTTTCCAGGTGCCAACGGAAATCCGTCCAGACCGCAAGGAGAGCATCTCAATGAAGAACATGATTCAGTTTGCCCGCAAGCGCAGCGGCAAGTCAATGGCCGACAAGCTGGCAGCCGAGATCATGGACGCTTTCAACAACCAGGGTGGCGCATTCAAGCGTAAAGAGGATATGCACCGTATGGCTGAGGCTAACCGTGCGTTTGCTCATTTCAGATTCTAATATTATATTAATAAGGTAAAAAGAAAAATGGCAAACCGCGATTTACATTTGACTCGTAACATCGGTATCATGGCGCACATCGATGCCGGTAAGACAACAACATCAGAGCGTATTCTTTTCTATACAGGTAAGACACACAAGATTGGTGAGGTGCACGACGGTGCAGCCACCATGGACTGGATGGCTCAGGAGCAGGAGCGTGGTATCACTATCACATCTGCTGCCACTACCTGTAATTGGACATACAAGAACCAGAGCTACAAGATAAACTTAATAGACACTCCGGGACACGTTGATTTCACTGCTGAGGTAGAACGTTCGCTCCGTGTACTTGATGGTGCCGTAGCTACTTATTCTGCTGCTGACGGTGTACAGCCACAGTCTGAGACTGTTTGGCGTCAGGCCGACAAGTACAACGTTCCACGTATCGGTTATGTCAACAAGATGGACCGTTCGGGTGCCGATTTCTTTGAGACCGTACAGCAGATGAAGGACATCCTTGGTGCCAATCCTGTAGTTCTGCAGGTTCCTATCGGTGCTGAGGAGAACTTCAAGGGTGTTGTTGACCTCATCAAGATGAAGGCTATCCTTTGGCACGACGAGACCATGGGTGCAGAGTATGACATTGAGAATATTCCTTCTGACCTGCAGGACGAGTGCGACGAGTGGCGCAACAAGTTGCTTGAGGCTGCTGCCGAGTACGACGAGGCAATCATGGAGAAGTATTTCGATGATCCTGCTTCTATCACAGAGGAGGAAATCATCGCCGCCATCCGCAAGGGTACCGTAGCAATGGAGTGCACTCCAATGATTTGCGGTTCTTCATACAAGAACAAGGGCGTTCAGCCACTTCTCGACTATGTATGCGCTTTCCTTCCTTCACCACTCGACATCGAGAGCATCAAGGGTACAAACCCTGACACAGAGGATGAGGAAACACGTATGCCAAGCGAGTCTGACCCAACATCAGCTCTTGCGTTCAAGATCGCTACCGACCCATACATGGGCCGTCTGGTGTTCTTCCGCGTTTATTCTGGTAAGGTTGAGGCAGGTTCTTACGTTTACAACTCTCGTTCGGGCAAGAAGGAGCGTATCAGCCGTCTGTTCCAGATGAACTCAAACAAGGAAATTCCTATGGAGTCTATCGACGCTGGCGATATCGGCGCAGGTGTAGGTTTCAAGGATATCCGTACTGGTGATACTCTTTGCGACGAGGCACACCCAATCGTGCTTGAGTCGATGACATTCCCTGACACTGTGATCTCCATCGCTGTTGAGCCAAAGAGCCAGGCAGACATTGCTAAACTTGACAATGGTCTCGCCAAGCTCGCTGAGGAAGACCCGACATTCACCGTACGTACCGACGAGCAGAGTGGTCAGACCATCATCTCTGGTATGGGTGAGCTTCACCTCGATATCATCATCGACCGTCTGAAGCGCGAGTTCAAGGTTGAGTGTAACCAGGGTAAGCCACAGGTTAACTACAAGGAGGCCATCACCAAGACAGTCAATCTGCGTGAGGTTTACAAGAAGCAGTCAGGTGGTCGCGGTAAGTTTGCCGACATCATCGTTAACGTTGGTCCAGTTGATGAGGACTACAAGGAGGGCGGCCTCCAGTTCGTCAACGAGGTCAAGGGTGGTAACGTGCCTAAGGAGTTCATTCCTTCTGTTCAGAAGGGCTTCGAGAACGCCATGAAGAATGGTATCCTCGGTGGCTATCCAATGGACAGCATGAAGGTGACACTCATCGATGGTTCTTTCCACCCAGTTGACTCTGACCAGTTGTCGTTCGAGCTTGCTGCCCTGAACGCATACAAGAACGCCTGTGTCAAGGCTGGTCCTGTTCTGATGGAGCCTATCATGAAGCTCGAAGTAATCACACCAGAGGAGAACATGGGTGACGTGATTGGCGACTTGAACAAGCGCCGTGGTCAGGTAGAGGGTATGGACGAGGCTCGTAGCGGCGCCCGTGTCGTAAAGGCAATGGTTCCACTGTCAGAGATGTTCGGTTATGTAACCGCACTCCGTACCATCACATCTGGTCGTGCCACAAGCTCTATGGAGTATGACCACCACGCACCTCTGTCAAGCACTATCGCCAAGGCTGTGCTTGAGGAAGTTAAGGGACGTGCAGATTTGGTATAATCGCAAAGATAACGAATGAGAAAAGAGGCGCTGCTTAGCGAATGACTCTTAAGTGGCGTACCTCTTTTCCAGTTTTACAATAACAATAATAACAGTAAAAAAGACAATGAGTCAGAAAATCAGAATCAAGCTGAAGTCATACGACCACACTCTCGTTGACAAGTCAGCAGAAAAGATTGTGAAGGCAGTAAAGGCAACAGGTGCCATTATCAGCGGTCCTATTCCATTGCCAACACACAAGCGTATCTACACAGTAAACCGCTCAACTTTCGTTAACAAGAAGGCACGTGAGCAGTTCCAGCTTTCAGACTATAAGCGTCTGATTGACATCTACAGCTCAACAGCCAAGACCGTTGATGCTCTGATGAAACTCGAGTTGCCAAGCGGTGTAGAAGTAGAAATCAAAGTATAGTCTAATTTTTAGTATTTAATTGAAATGCCAGGATTAATTGGAAGAAAAATCGGAATGACATCCGTTTTCAGTGCCGACGGTAAGAATGTACCGTGCACTGTTATCGAAGCTGGTCCATGTGTTGTCACACAGGTAAAGACCGTTGAGAAGGACGGTTACGAGGCCCTTCAGTTGGCTTTCGGCGAGGCTAAGGAGAAGAACACTACCAAGCCTATGCAGGGAGTATTCAAGAAGGCAGGTACAACACCAAAGAGCCACTTGGCCGAGTTCAAGTTTGACGAGGAGCACAACCTCGGTGATACGATTACGGTTGACATCTTCAACGATGTAGAGTTCGTTGACGTTGTCGGTACATCAAAGGGTAAAGGTTTCCAGGGTGTAATGAAGCGTCATGGTTTTGGCGGTGTAGGCCAGAGCACACACGGTCAGGACGACCGCGCCCGCAAGCCGGGTTCTATCGGTGCTTGTTCTTACCCTGCAAAGGTGTTCAAGGGCATGCGTATGGGTGGACACATGGGTAACGAGAGAGTAACCACTCAGAACTTGAAAGTGTTAAAGGTAATACCAGAGCACAACCTCATTCTTGTTAAGGGTAGTGTAGCTGGCTACAATGGTTCAACCGTTTATATCAAGAAGTAAAATGGAAATTAGCGTATTAAATATCAATGGCCAGGAGACAGGACGCAAGGTCGTTCTCAACGACGCTGTCTTCGGCATCGAACCTAATGACCACGTTCTTTATCTGGACGTAAAACAGTATCTCGCTAACCAGCGTCAGGGTACAGCAAAATCGAAGGAGAGAAGTGAGCATACAGGTTCAACACGCAAGCTTGGTCGTCAGAAGGGCGGCGGCGGCGCACGTCGTGGTGACATCAACTCACCAGTGCTCGTAGGTGGTGGACGTGTTTTTGGTCCTAAGCCACGCGACTATCGCTTCAAACTGAACAAAAAAGTAAAGATTCTTGCACGCAAGAGCGCACTCTCTTATAAGGCTCAGGAGCAGGCAATTGTAGTCGTTGAAGATTTCAATATGGAGGCTCCAAAGACTAAAGATTTTGTAAATATTACTAAAAATCTTAAAGTTGAGGGCAAAAAACTGCTCTTCGTTTTGCCAGAAGCAAATAAAAACGTATATTTGTCGTCCCGTAACTTGCAGCGCGTTAAGTTGACCATGGCAAGCCTGCTCAATTCGTACAATGTTTTGAATGCAGACGTATTGGTTGTGACAGAGAACTCGCTGAAGACTATCGACAGCATCTTAAACAAATAAACAACAAAGGAGATAAAGCAATATGGCATTTATAATCAAACCATTGGTCACTGAGAAGATGACAAAATTGACAGATAAGACATCTGTTGACAAGACTTATACTCCTAAGACTGGTAAGAACAAGGGCGTTCAGCAGACTAAGGTCGCTCAGCCAAAGTATGGCTTCATCGTCCGTCCAGAGGCAAACAAGTTGGAGATTAAGAAGGAAGTTGAAAGTTTGTACAACGTTACGGTATTGGACGTCAATACTCTTCGCTATGCAGGCAAGCGCTCAAGCCGCTACACCAAGGCAGGACTCGTGAGAGGCCAGAAGAATGCGTTCAAGAAGGCTATCGTCACTCTTAAGGAGGGGGACACTATTGATTTTTACAGCAATATACAATAATTTAAAATGGCAGTACGTAAATTTAAACCGGTAACTCCGGGACAAAGACACAAAGTTATTGGCACGTTCGAGGAAATTACTGCATCCGTGCCAGAAAAATCTCTCGTTCGCGGAAAGCGCTCTACTGGTGGTCGAAACAACACTGGTAAGATGACAGTGCGCTATATGGGCGGCGGTCACAAGAAGAAGTATCGTCTCATTGACTTCAAGCGAGAGAAGGATGGTGTTCCAGCTGTAGTGAAGACAATCGAGTACGATCCAAACCGCTCTGCTCGCATTGCGCTTCTGTTCTACGCTGATGGTGAGAAACGTTATATCATTGCTCCTAATGGACTGCAGGTAGGTACTACCTTGATGTCGGGTGCTGAGGCTGTACCAGAGATTGGAAATGCTCTCCCACTCGCCAACATTCCTGTCGGTACTGTGATACACAACATTGAGTTGCGTCCAGGACAGGGAGCCCTGCTCGTTCGTTCGGCTGGTAATTTCGCTCAGTTGACATCTCGTGAGGGAAGCTATTGCGTTATCAAACTCCCTTCAGGAGAGACACGCAAAATTCTGAGTGCTTGTAAGGCTACTATCGGTAGTGTAGGTAACTCCGACCACGCTCTTGAGCAGTCTGGTAAGGCAGGACGCTCACGTTGGTTGGGACGTCGTCCTCACAACCGCGGTGTCGTTATGAACCCACATGATCACCCAATGGGTGGTGGTGAAGGACGTCAGTCTGGAGGTCACCCACGTTCACGCAAGGGCTTGTATGCTAAGGGTCTCAAGACACGTGCACCTAAGAAGCTTTCTAATAAGTACATCATTGAAAGAGCAAGTAAGTAATCAAGTTAACTAAGAGAAAATTATGAGTCGTTCATTAAAAAAAGGTCCGTACATCAACGTATCGCTCGAGAAGAAAATCCTTGCCATGAACGAAAGCGGCAAGAAGAGCGTCGTTAAGACTTGGGCTCGTGCATCAATGATTTCCCCTGACTTCGTGGGTCACACTGTTGCAGTTCATAACGGAAATAAGTTCATCCCTGTTTACATTACAGAAAACATGGTAGGACACAAGTTGGGAGAGTTCTCTCCAACGCGTCGTTTCGGTGGCCATGCAGGTAACAAGAAGTAATCAGGTTCACCAGAAAATAAAAGAAAACAATAATGGGAGCAAGAAAACATATTAAGGCTGAAGAAAGAAAGGCAGCTCTTAAAACACAGTATTTTGCCAAGTTGAAGGGTGTTCCTTCCTCTCCTCGTAAGATGAGATACGTCGTTGACATGATTCGCGGCATGGAGGTGAACAGAGCACTCGGTGTGCTGCGTTTCTCAAAGAAGGCTGCGTCAGTAGACGTTGAGAAGCTTCTGCGCTCGGCAATAGCCAATTGGGAGGCCAAGAATGATCGCAAGGCAGAAGAAGGAGAATTGTATATTACAAAGGTATTCGTTGACGAAGGCGTTACTTTGAAGCGTATGAGACCGGCACCACAGGGTCGCGGATATAGAATCCGCAAGCGCTCCAACCACGTTACCCTGTTTGTAGATGCCAAAACTAATGATTAATAGATAGTAGAATGGGACAGAAAGTTAATCCAATAAGCAATCGCCTCGGTATCATTAGAGGTTGGGATTCAAATTGGTTCGGTGGCAAGAACTTCGGTGACAATCTGGTTGAAGACCAGAAAATCCGCAAGTATCTTAACGAGCGCCTTGCTAAGGCAAGCGTTTCACGCATCGTCATCGAGCGCACACTGAAGTTGGTTACCATTACTATTTGCACCGCTCGTCCGGGCATTGTCATTGGTAAAGGTGGTCAGGATGTTGATAAGCTCAAGGAAGAGCTGAAGAAGCTCTACGACAAGGAGATTCAGATTAATATCTTTGAGGTTAAGAAGCCAGAGCTTGATGCAAACATCGTAGCAAACAACATAGCACGTCAAGTGGAGGGCAAGATTGCCTATCGTCGTGCCATTAAGATGGCTGTCGCAAACACAATGCGCGCCGGTGCTGAAGGTATCAAGGTTCAAATCACAGGACGTCTGAATGGTGCTGAAATGGCACGCAAGGAGATGTACAAGGAGGGACGTACTCCTCTGCATACATTCCGCGCAGACATCGACTATTGTCAGGCAGAGGCCCTCACAAAGGTTGGTCTGCTGGGTATCAAGGTTTGGATTTGCCGTGGTGAGGTTTACGGCAAGCGTGAACTTACTCCAAACTTCACTCAGGAGAAGAACACCAGTCGTGGTGCCAATGGTAACAATGGTGGCAGAAAGTTCCGTGGTAAGAAGAATAATAATCGTTAAAAGTAAGAAGCTATCATGTTACAACCTAAGAGAGTAAGATATAGAAGACCTCAGGATGGAAGAGGAAACAAGGGCAACGCCCACCGCGGCACTCAGCTTGCCTTCGGCTCTTTCGGTATCAAGACCCTTGAGGCAAAATGGATCGACAGCCGTCAGATTGAGGCTGCTCGTGTCGCTGTGAACCGTTATATGCAGCGTGAAGGACAGGTATGGATTCGTATTTTCCCTGACAAGCCAATCACTCGCAAGCCTGCTGACGTGCGAATGGGTAAAGGTAAGGGAGATCCTGCTGGATGGGTTGCCCCTGTTACTCCAGGCCGCATTCTTTTCGAAGTTGAGGGAGTGTCTTTTGACATAGCCAAGGAGGCTCTTCGCCTCGCAGCTCAGAAGCTGCCTGTCAAGACAAAGTTTGTTGTTAGACGTGATTACGATAAAAACGCTTAATTTATGAAGATTAAAGAAGTAAGAGAGCTCGAGACCAAGGATTTGGCAGAGAAGATCGAGGTTGAGGTTGCAAAGTACAACCAGATGAAGTTGAACCACGCAATCACTCCATTGGAGAATCCATCTGAAATAAAGAAGGCGCGTCGTGACATCGCACGTATGAAGACCGTACTCCGCGAGAGAGAACTTAACAAATAATAATGGGCCAGATGGAAAAAAGAAATTTAAGAAAGACAAGACAGGGTGTCGTAATCAGCAACAAGATGGATAAAACCATTGTTATTGCAGCTAAGTTCAAGGAGAAGCACCCAATTTATGGTAAGTTTGTCCAGAAGACAAAGAAATACCATGCTCATGATGAGAAGAATGAGGCCAATGTAGGTGATACAGTCCTCATTATGGAAACCCGTCCCTTGAGCAAGACCAAGAGATGGAGATTAGTTCAAATTGTTGAAAAAGCTAAGTAATTATGATACAGGCAGAATCAAGACTTACAGTATGTGATAACAGCGGTGCACGCGAGGCTCTGTGCATTAGAGTACTCGGTGGTACTGGCCGCCGTTACGCCAGCGTGGGTGACGTTATTGTCGTTTCGGTCAAAAACGTCATTCCATCAAGTGATTTGAAAAAGGGTGCAGTATCAAAGGCTTTGGTTGTTCGTGTAAAGAAGGAAATCCGTCGTCCCGACGGATCTTACATCCGCTTCGACGACAACGCTTGTGTATTGCTTAACAATCAAGGCGAGCTGCGCGGTAGCCGTATTTTCGGTCCTGTCGCTCGTGAGCTCCGTGCCGTTAACATGAAGGTCGTGTCATTGGCACCTGAGGTTCTTTAAACGTTAAAAGAGACAAGAAATGACAAAGTTGAAAATAAAGAAAGACGACATGGTACTTGTCATTGCAGGTAACAGCAAGGACAAGAAGGACCAGAACGGCAAGTATCCCGCACCACACAAGGTGCTTAAGGTGCTTGTTAAAGAGCAGCGCGCTATCGTAGAGGGCAAGAACATGGTGTCGAAGAGCACTAAGCCTTCTGCAAAGAACCCACAAGGTGGTATTATTAAGCAAGAAGCTCCTATTCATATTTCTAATCTGAGCCTGGTTGACCCAAAGACAGGTGAGCCAACTCGTGTTGCCATTAAGAAGAACGACGACGGTAAGAAAGTACGCGTCGCTAAAAAGTCAGGGGAGGAAATTAAATAATGAATACAGCACAACTTAAGAAGCAATATTTAGAGCAGATTGCTCCTGCACTTGAGAAGCAGTTCAGCTATACCTCAAAGATGCAGATACCTGTCCTCAAGAAGATTGTCGTAAACCAGGGTTTGGGTGACGCCACTCAGGACAAGAAGTTGATCGATGTAGCTATCAATGAGATTACTGCCATAACCGGTCAGAAGGCTGTAGCTACCTATTCTAAAAAGGACATCGCCAACTTCAAGTTGCGTAAGAAGATGCCTATCGGCGTAATGGTTACACTTCGTCGTGAGCGTATGTACGAGTTCTTGGAGAAGCTTGTTCGTGTGGCTCTTCCTCGTATCCGCGACTTCAAGGGTATCGAGAGCAAATTTGATGGTCGTGGCAACTATACATTAGGTATTCAGGAGCAGATCATCTTCCCAGAGATTAATATCGATTCAGTTGACCGCATCCAGGGCATGAACATTACCTTCGTCACCACAGCAAAGACCGATGAAGAAGGTTACGCACTGCTGAAGGGCTTCGGTCTTCCATTCAAGAACGCTAAAAAGGACTAAAGAGATATGGCAAAAGAATCAATGAAGGCTCGCGAGGTAAAGCGTGCCAAACTCGTTGCCCGTTATGCAGAGAAGCGTGCTGCTCTGAAGAAGATCATCGCCACGGCTGAGGATCCAGCAGAGGCCTATGAGGCAGCTCGCAAGCTCCAGAGCATACCACGCAATGCCAACCCTATTCGTCTGCACAATCGTTGCAAGATTACAGGTCGTCCAAAGGGTTACATGCGTCAGTTCGGTCTTTCTCGTATCCAGTTCCGTGAGATGGCTTCTGCCGGTCTTATACCTGGAGTAAAGAAAGCAAGCTGGTAACCCAAGAGCGAGATTTTTTTATTTAATATTGTCGGGGCAGCCCCGATTAATTAAACAATTTATATAAATGACAGATCCAATAGCAGATTATCTGACGAGGTTGAGAAACGCTATCATGGCACATCACCGTGTAGTAGAGGTTCCAGCTTCAAACTTGAAGAAAGAGATTACAAAGATCCTCTTCGAGAAGGGATACATCCTGAACTACAAGTTCATTGAGGATGGCCCACAGGGTAGTATCAAGGTCGCACTGAAGTACGATCCTAACACTAAGGCCAATGCAATCAAGTGCCTTAAGAGAGTGTCCACACCAGGTCTTCGCAAGTACACTGGCTACAAGGACATGCCGAGAGTTATTAACGGATTGGGCATTGCGATTTTGTCCACTTCCAAAGGTGTAATGACAAACAAGGAAGCAGCCGAGCTGAAGATTGGTGGTGAGGTGCTTTGCTACGTTTATTAATTAGGAGGAACAGCTATGTCAAGAATTGGAAAATTACCTATTAGCATCCCTTCTGGTGTAACAGTTGCAATCAGCAACAACGTAGTTTCGGTTAAGGGTCCTAAGGGTGAGCTCTCACAGTACGTTGATCCATCTATCAAGGTTAATATCACTGATGGTGAGGTTACATTGGAGATTGACGAGAACAGTCCTGTAAACAGTAAGCAGAAGCAGGCTTTCCATGGTCTTTACCGTTCGTTGGTAAACAACATGGTCATTGGCGTAAGTCAGGGTTACCAGAAGGTTCTCGAACTCGTCGGAGTCGGTTATCGTGTTTCTAATCAGGGAAATATCATTGAATTCTCTCTTGGTTATACACACCCTATTTTTATTCAGTTGCCTGATGTCATCAAGGTAGAGACAAAGTCAGAGAGAAACCAGAATCCTCTGATTATCCTTGAGTCTTGCGACAAGGCATTGCTTGGACTTGTTTGTGCTAAGATTCGTACTTTCCGTAAGCCAGAGCCTTACAAAGGTAAGGGCGTTCTGTTCAAAGGCGAGGTTATTCGCAGAAAGTCTGGTAAGTCAGCTTCAGCTAAGTAACTTTAATTTTTTACGATTATGACAACAAAGAAAGTAGAAAGACGAATTAAGATCAAATATAGAATTCGCAAGAATGTGTTCGGCACAGCCGAGCGTCCACGTATGAGCGTGTTCCGAAGCAACAAGCAGATATATGCACAGGTTATCAACGATCTGGAGGGCAGGACACTTGCATCTGCCTCTTCGCTGGGTCTTGAGGCAATGCCAAAAATCCAGCAGGCAGAGAAGGTTGGTGAGCTCGTTGCCAAGAAGGCTCTTGAGGCTGGCATCACATCTGTTGTGTTCGACCGCAATGGTTATCTTTATCATGGTAGAGTAAAGTCGCTTGCCGATGCAGCTCGCAAAGGCGGACTTAATTTTTAATCGATTATGGCAATGAACAAAGTTAAAGTGAATAGTGACGTTGAATTGAAAGACAGGTTGGTTGCTATTAACCGTGTTACAAAGGTAACAAAGGGTGGTCGCACCTTCACATTCGCAGCTATCGTCGTTGTTGGTGACGGCAACGGTATTATTGGCTGGGGTCTCGGTAAGGCCGGTGAAGTTACCGCAGCTATCGCCAAGGGTGTAGAGGCAGCCAAGAAGAATCTTGTTAAGGTTTCTGTACTCAAGGGTACAATCCCCCACGATGTAGAGGCTCGCTTCGGTGGCGCTCATGTTTACATGAGACCAGCCGCAGCCGGTACCGGACTCGTTGCAGGTGGTGCTATGCGTGCCGTGCTTGAGAGTGCTGGCGTTAAGGATATCCTTGCAAAGTCTAAGGGTTCGTCGAACCCTCACAATCTGGTGAAGGCTACCATCGCAGGTCTCTGCGAGCTTCGCGACGCCTACACCATTGCAGGTACACGTGGTATCAGTATGGAAAAAGTATTTAAAGGATAAAGGAGACATTAACTATGGCAACAATAAAAATCAAACAGATCAAAAGTAAGATTGGTGCTCCTGTTGACCAGAAGCGCACTCTCGTAGCACTTGGATTGCGTAAGATTTCACAGGTCGTAGAAAAGGAAGACACTCCTGTAATCCGCGGCATGATTCGCAAGGTTCACCACTTAGTTACCGTTATTGACTAATAAACGTTATTAAAAACAGATACGATTATGAAACTACATAATTTAAAGCCAGCTGCTGGCTCTACACATTCACAGCGTAGGATTGGCCGTGGTCCAGGCTCTGGTCTCGGAGGTACTTCTACCCGTGGTCATAAGGGTGCAAAGGCAAGGTCTGGTTATAAGAGAAAGATTGGTTTCGAAGGTGGTCAGATGCCTCTGCAACGCCGTGTACCAAAGTCTGGTTTCAAGAACATCAACCACAAGGAGTACTTCGCTGTTAATATCTCGACAATCCAGAAGCTTGCTGAGGAGAAGAACCTCACAAAGATTGGAATAGCAGAGCTTGTTGCAGCAGGTCTGACTAATGGCAAGGAACTTGTCAAGGTTCTCGGCAACGGTGAGCTGAAGGCAAAGGTTGATGTAGAGGCCAATGCATTCTCAAAAACAGCTGAAGAGGCTATTAAGGCAGTAGGTGGTAACGCAACTATAATCTAAAGTAATGAAGAAGTTAATAGAGACACTGAGGAACATTTGGAAGATTGAGGACCTGCGCCAGCGCATCCTCGTAGTTATTCTGTTTACGGCTATCTATCGTTTTGGCTCGTTCGTTGTGCTTCCAGGCATCAACCCAGCCATGTTGGATAAGCTACAGTCGCAAACTCAGGGTGGCTTGATGTCACTTCTCGATATGTTCTCAGGTGGAGCATTTTCCAATGCATCTATCTTTGCACTGGGAATCATGCCTTACATCTCTGCTTCTATCGTTATGCAGCTTCTCGCTGTAGCTGTACCTTATTTCCAGAAGATGCAGCGCGAGGGTGAGAGTGGTCGAAAGAAGATTAGCATGTACACTCGTTGGCTGACAGTGGGTATCCTGCTGTTTCAGGCTCCGAGTTACCTCATAAATCTTAAGATGCAGGCTGCCGGTGCTTTGGCATCGGGTATCGCTTGGCCGGTTTTCATCATTACTGGCACTATTATCCTTGCAGCTGGAAGTATGTTCATCCTTTGGTTGGGTGAGCGCATTACTGATAAAGGTATAGGTAATGGTATCTCGATAATAATCATGATAGGTATCATAGCCCGTCTCCCACAGGCTTTCATCCAGGAGATAGGTTCTCGTTTCACCGCTATCACTGGTGGTGGACTGGTGATGTTCCTCGTCGAGATAATCATTCTCTATGCAGTTGTTTGCGCATCTATTGTTTTGGTACAGGGAACCCGCAAGATTCCTGTACAATATGCCAAGCGTCTTGTAGGAAACAAGCAGTATGGTGGAGCTCGTCAGTATATCCCATTGAAGTTGTTCGCTGCCAATGTGATGCCAATCATCTTTGCTCAGGCTCTGATGTTCATCCCATTAGTAGTTGTACAATATTCAGCTTCTGAAAACTCAAGTTGGCTATTGCATTCTCTCTTGGATCGCAACAGTCTTCTCTATAATGTTGTTTTCGCAATACTGATTATTGCCTTCACCTATTTCTATACAGCAATCACATTGAATCCCACTCAGATGGCTGAGGATATGAAACGTAACAACGGATTTATCCCAGGCATTAAGCCTGGTAAGGATACTGCCGATTACATCGACACCGTAATGTCACGCATCACTCTCCCAGGCTCTCTGTTCATAGCTTTCATTGCGATAATGCCCGCTCTCGCAGGCTTGCTGAACGTACAGGATGCATTCTCTCAGTTCTTCGGAGGCACTTCACTTCTGATTCTCATTGGTGTCGTGTTAGATACGCTTCAGCAGATTGAGAGTCATCTCATGATGCGTCATTACGATGGCCTTCTCAACTCTGGAAGAGTTCATGGCCGCGGTGGTGTTTCAGCTTATTGAATTAAGGTGGGACAGTGAGTATATTTCTGAAGACAGAAGACGAAATAGAGCTAATGCGCCAAGCGAATTCCCTTGTCGGGAAGACACTTGGCGAATTAGCTAAACATATTAAACCTGGAGTCTCAACCCTAAAGTTAGACCGCATAGCAGACGAGTTCATCAGAGACCACGGTGCTATTCCTACTTTTAAAGGTTATCCAAGCCAGTTCGGTGGTCCTTTTCCTGCGAGCATCTGCACTTCAGTTAATGATGTTGTAGTACATGGAATACCTGATGCAAAGACCATTCTTCATGATGGTGACATCATATCCATCGACTGTGGAACACTCTACAAGGGCTTTAATGGTGACTCCTGCTATACATTCTGTGTTGGCGAAGTTTCCGACGATGTCAAGCAATTGCTTTCTACGACAAAAGAATCGCTTTATAAGGCCATTCAAGTAGCGCAGGCAGGCAATCACTTAGGTGATATTGGACATGCCGTCCAGTCTCATTGTGAGTCGCATGGTTATGGCGTCGTCAGGGTTTTGACGGGACACGGAATAGGACGTGAGATGCACGAAGAGCCGCAAGTACCCAACTATGGTGAAGCCGGCAGTGGAATACTTCTCAAGTCAGGAATGTGTTTAGCGATCGAGCCAATGGTAACAATGGGAAGCCGCAAGGTGATGCTAATGTCCGACCGATGGACAATACGTACATTCGACGGACGACCAGCAGCCCATTTCGAACATACCATTGCAATCCGTCATGGAAAGGCCGATATTTTATCATCATTTTCAGAAATAGAAAGTTAAGACGTAACAAGACATTTATGGCAAAACAATCCGCAATCGAACAGGACGGAACGATAGTAGAATCGTTGTCCAATGCAATGTTCCGCGTTGAATTAGAGAATGGAGTTCAGATCATAGCGCATATCTCAGGAAAGATGAGGATGCACTACATAAAAATTCTTCCTGGTGACAAGGTAAAAGTTGAGATGAGTCCCTATGACCTTTCAAAAGGCAGAATTGTATTTAGATACAAATAAACAATAGACAACATAATATGAAGACAAGAGCATCATTGAAGAAGCGTACCCCAGACTGCAAGATCGTGCGTCGCAAGGGACGTCTGTTCGTTATCAACAAAAAGAACCCTAAGTACAAGATGCGTCAGGGTTAATTAGAAACATTAACAAATTTATTTTTATAAACAAATGGCAATAAGAATTGTTGGAGTAGATTTGCCCCAGAATAAGCGTGGCGAAATCGCATTGACCTACATCTATGGTATAGGTCGAAGTAGTTCAGCAAAGATATTGGATAAGGCAGGCGTAAGCCGCGACCTGAAGGTCAACGAGTGGACTGACGATCAGGCAGCCAAGATCCGTGAAATTATCGGCGCTGAATTCAAGGTAGAAGGTGATCTCCGTTCAGAGATCCAGTTGAATATCAAGCGACTGATGGATATTGGTTGCTATCGTGGAGTTCGTCATCGTCACGGTCTTCCTGTTCGTGGTCAGAGCACAAAGAACAATGCTCGTACCCGCAAGGGAAAGAAGAAGACTGTTGCAAACAAGAAGAAGGCCACTAAGTAATTAGGAATTAAGAGTTAGGAATTAGAAATTTAAATTTTTGATTATTATGGCAAAGAAAACAGTCGCTTCAAAGAAAAGGAATGTAAAGGTTGACGCTATCGGACAGCTTCATGTTCATAGCTCTTTCAACAATATTATCGTGTCTTTGGCCAACGGTGAGGGTCAGGTTATCTCTTGGTCTTCCGCTGGTAAGATGGGCTTCCGTGGTTCAAAGAAGAACACTCCTTACGCTGCACAGATGGCAGCTGAGGATTGCGCAAAGGTTGCTTACGACCTTGGTCTTCGCAAGGTGAAGGCATACGTTAAGGGTCCAGGAAACGGACGTGAGTCTGCTATCCGTGCTATCCACGGAGCTGGCATCGAGGTAACGGAGATTATCGACGTTACTCCACTGCCACACAATGGCTGCCGTCCTCCAAAGAGACGTCGCGTATAAGTAATTCACCATGTTTTGAACGTAAAAAATTAAAGAAAAGAATATTATGGCAAGATATATAGGACCGAAATCAAAGATTGCGCGTCGTTTTGGAGAGCCCATCTTCGGCGCAGACAAAGTTTTGTCCAGAAGAAACTTCCCTCCTGGACAGCATGGCAACAACCGTCGCAGAAAGATGTCTGAGTACGCTGTCATGTTGGCAGAGAAGCAGAAGGCCAAGTATACATACGGAGTGCTTGAGCGTCAGTTCCGTAATATGTTTGAGAAGGCCGCTAAGGCTGAAGGCATTACCGGTGAGGTTCTGCTTCAGAATCTTGAGTGTCGACTCGACAACATTGTGTTCCGTCTGGGCATTGCTCCCACTCGTGCTGCTGCACGTCAGTTGGTAGGACACAAACACATTACTGTTGATGGTCAGGTAGTCAATATCCCATCATACGCTGTAAAGCCAGGACAGGTTATCGCAGTGCGTGAGAAGGCTAAGTCGCTTGAGGTTATCGAGGCCGCTTTGGCTGGCTTCAACCACAGCAAGTATCCTTGGCTGGAGTGGGACGAGAACACAAAGAGCGGCAAGTTCCTGCACAAGCCAGAGCGTGCCGACATCCCTGAGAACATTAAGGAGCAGTTAATCGTTGAGTTGTACTCTAAATAAATCATTAAATTAATGGCGATATTAGCATTTCAAAAACCTGATAAAGTCGTAATGCTGGAGGCCAACGACAAATTCGGCAAGTTCGAATTCCGTCCTCTTGAGCCCGGCTTCGGTGTTACCATCGGTAATGCCTTGCGCCGCATTCTTCTTTCATCACTTGAGGGCTATGCCATCAACACCATACGCATTACAGGTGTTGAGCATGAGTTCTCTTCAGTATCTGGTGTTAAGGAAGACGTGACCAACATTATCTTGAATCTTAAGCAAGTAAGGTTCAAGCAAGTAGTAGAAGAATTCGAGAACGAAAAAGTCAGTATCACGGTCGAGAATTCTACCGAGTTCAAGGCTGGCGATATAGGTAAGTATCTGACTGGATTTGAAGTGTTAAACCCAGATTTGGTGATTTGTCATTTAGACTCAAAAGCTTCAATGCAGATAGATCTTACGATCAACAAAGGACGCGGATATGTACCGGCAGACGAAAACCGTGAGTTCTGCACCGATGTGAACGTAATTCCTATCGATTCTATTTACACTCCTATCCGTAACGTTAAGTTCGCTGTAGAGCCTTATCGCGTTGAGCAGAAGACCGACTACGACAAGCTCCTCATCGAGGTAACGACGGATGGTTCCATTCACCCGAAGGACGCTCTTAAGGAGGCCGCCAAAATCCTTATCTATCACTTCATGCTGTTCAGTGACGAGAAGATCACTCTTGAAAACACTGACATTGAAGGCAATCAGGAGTTTGACGAGGAGGTTCTCCACATGCGCCAGTTGCTCAAGACTCGTCTCATCGACATGAACCTCTCCGTTCGTGCCCTCAACTGCCTCAAGGCAGCCGACGTAGAGACACTTGGCGACTTGGTACAGTACAACAAGACCGACCTCTTGAAGTTCCGCAACTTCGGTAAGAAATCGCTCACTGAGCTTGATGATTTGCTCGAGAGTCTGAATCTGTCGTTTGGAACTGATATTTCAAAGTATAAACTGGACAAGGAGTAAATCTCCTTGTTCTATAAACAAGATTAAACAAAATGAGACATAATAGAAAATTCAACCACCTCGGTCGTACTGCTGACCACCGTCAGGCCTTGCTCGCAAACTTGGCCATCTCGCTGATCATGCACAAAAGAATCACTACGACCGTAGCAAAGGCTAAGGCCTTGAAGAAATATGTAGAGCCACTGATTACCCGTTGCAAGGATGACAGCACAAACTCACGTCGTGTAGTTTTCCGCTATCTCCAGAACAAGGAAGCTCTGAAGGAACTCTTCGGAAATGTTGCTGCTAAGGTTGGCGACCGTCCAGGTGGCTACACCCGTATCATCAAGCTCGGCTTCCGTCAGGGTGACGCAGCTCAGATTTGCTTCATCGAGCTTGTTGACTTCGATGAGAACATGGCAAAGACAGCCACCAAGAAGAAGGCTACTCGCCGTTCACGCAAGTCTTCAAAGGCTGAGGCAGAGGCTCCTGTTGCTGAAACTCCAGCTACAGAGGCACCAGCTGAGGAAGCTCCAAAGGCTGAATAATTGTTTCACAGGAACATACAAGAGTCCCCTGGCATTGTTGCCTTGGGACTCTTTTTCATACTATACCAATGAACATAGAATCACTACGCGACTATTGCCTGTCACTGCCACTTGTGACCGAAGACTTTCCTTTCGACGAGACAACGCTCGTGTTCCGAGTTCTCGGCAAGATATTTGCCATGGTTGACCTTGAGAATACTGAATGGTTCGTGTTGAAGTGCGACCCTGACTATGCCCTTGAGCTTCGCGACCGTTATCCAGAGATTGCTCCTGCCTACCACATGAACAAGAAGCACTGGAACCAGATAAATCTCTTCGGAGTGCTGGAAGACGTGTTCATACAGTCGCTTATACGCCACAGCTATAGTCTTGTGGTGGCTAAGTTGCCAAAGAAAGTTAGGGAAGAGCATACCGAGATACTGATTTGATGTCATAAGAAAGTTTCATATCATAAAATGGCATTGCCGAAATTCATATTAACAATGGATGGCCATCTTCGAATAGGAATGGTACATCTTCATAGCGAACTGATGCAGCCCGGCGACAGCTGCATAGGTGGTGGATTCTTTGATGTCGATTACCTTTCCAACCGTCTTATTCTCTATAGACAGTCGCATGACTACGGCGTGCCGCGGTGGCATCTTGTCGATACTCTTTATGTTCCGCGCGAATATCGGGGCTATAGCATCAAGTATGTCTATGACGATGGCTATCATGAGGATTTCAACGTAAGTAATGCGATGAATGTGGTGTATTGTTAGCGTAGTGTGATATTGTAAATGACAAATTATGACTCGCGAAGAAATAGTATTGAGTTATCTTAGGGAGCATGATATTCCTTATACCGTATATAACCATCCTGAGGGAAAGACCATAGAGGAGGCAAAGCGTTGGTGGCGTGATGATGGCAGCGTACATTGCAAAAACCTGTTCTTCCGCAACCATAAGGGCAACCGTCATTATCTCGTCTGTTTCCATTGTGACCACGACCTCGACATCCACGACCTTGAGCGTCGCCTGAAAGAATCGCTCGTTTCGCGTGGGCTCCCGTCTTGTGGCAAGTTGTCGTTTGCCTCCCCTGAGCGCATGATGCGTTATCTCGGTCTTGAGCCAGGCAGCGTCTCACCCTTTGGACTAATCAACGACACCGACAACCACGTCCATCTTTTCCTTGACGAAAACCTTCGTCAAGCCTCCACCCTCTCATTCCATCCCAACGACTGCCGCGGCACGGTAGTGATAAGCCTCAACGATTTCCTTCGCTATCTCTCCGTAGTAGGCAACAGCTACGAGTTCCTAACGCTGTATTAATATTTTCGGTGAATTGACGAAATCGCACTCTTTCATCATCCTATTGATGCGATAAAGCTTTCCACACTGTCAATATTGATCAATGACATCTTGCGGCAGGAACACATTCTCGTTTTCACCGTCAATGGGTGGATTCTTCAAGAATAGGGCATAATATACCTTATGGTTGTGTGCAAAGGGAAACTTGTCAGCCCTATGGCGAAGGTCTGCAAGAAGGGCAGCCGCATTTTCCTGGCGCGTCCATTTGCACTCACCTATCAGCAGGCATTGCTTGTCCATCGACTCGGCAACAATGTCAAATTCTACTTGCGTGTTTCTATCTACGCTGCCCCACCACCTTGATGCCACATTCCACGTTATCCCATAAAGTTGGTTGCCGCTAACCGCCCTTTGGCATAATGTCTCCCATCGTTTTGCTACAAAGTCAGCCAAGTTGTCAGAGATATATTTCTCGACTATAGCGCGTCGCCCTAAGCTAATCAGTGAGCGTTGTGGAATTACAAAACGATAGAAGAAACTCATGAATGGGTCAACAATCTTATATACGCCTTTCTTGCTGTTCTTGGGATTGTCGCCAAAGGGTATCTCGCGTTCTATGTATCCCAAGTCGGCAAGACGCGCAAGAGGACCGCTAAGGTCAGTGGCCTTTTTGCCCAGTCGGGATGCTATTTCCGACAAACGGCATGCGCCATTGCCAATGAGTGAGAGTATGGAAGAAACCATACCTGTGGAAGAAATGTCGTCGGCAAAAAGTCTGTCAGGTTCGTCATACAGAAGACCATTGACGTTTGCCACTTGACTGAATATGGCTTCCATAAATGATTCCTCAGCTTCGCGTATCTCCCAATATCGTGGCACGCCGCCCCATACGGCATATTCCTCTACAGTGGAAGCCGCGTCGATTTCGAGACCCTGCTGAAGGTATTTGATGTCAATGGGATAAAGCTTTATTATCTGGTCGGCACGCCCGTAGAGTGGGGCAGTGGCATCAAGCACCAGTCCGTGCATCAGATGTTGCGACGATCCGCATATCACAATGTTGTATTTCAGACATCTTGCGTCAATCAGCCTTTGGAGTGTGGAGGGCAATGAGGGACAGGACTTGACGAGATAGGGGAACTCGTCAAGACAAAGGGTGAATTTCTCAGATGAGCGATGGTTCAGCTCTGTCAGGAGTGCTTCCCAGTCGGGATAGCCCAACTTGTCGAAATCGGCAATCTTACCTGCCACGACCTTTGCCAACAGTTCCATCTGCTGCAACTGGTCGCTGTTATCTGCCATAAAATATATGTCCGTATCCGACAACACATGAGCCATCAGTGTCGATTTTCCCAATCGCCTTCGCCCATACATCACTATAAATGAAGGCTTTTCGCTTGCGAGAGCATTCTCCAACCTTTTCGTTTCGTCTATTCTGTCCAAGAATCTCATATCGTGCAAATATTATGGATTGCAAAAATAATGTTTTCATTCCATAATTCAATGCAAAGCCCATGCTTTTTATGGTTTTTTATGAGAACAACACGATACAAGGCACATGGGCGTACTCCGCGACTGGTTCAGGACAGTGCCCTCTCACCTGTCCTGACTTTATATCTTTACTGATACGTTTGAAGTCTTTTTTAAACTGTGTGGTTTTACGTATTTCTTTCATCATCCTATTGATGCGATAAAACTTTCCATACTGTCAATATTGACAATACCAGCATCTTCCCCACTTTCGGCTTCTTTCATAGCTGATAGTGTTGTCTCATTTGGTATATCTACATCCAACTTATCGGACATACCAACAATTTTCACTCCTTTCACCAACCCCAAAATACTCTTGAGGTGTTGTAACGTTGGACATAAAGAAACGCAACGTTAGGGTTTAGGAATTCTAACGTTGCGTTGATAAAAACGACTTGTCGAATTTCTGAGTTATCTTTACTGACTGTTGTGGCAACCTAAGAACAGCTATTGTGGCAACCCAAGGACAGCTGTTGTGGCAACCCAAGAATGGCTGTTGTGGCAACCTAAGAACAGCTGTTGTGACAACCTAAGAACAGCTGTCGTGATAACTTAAGACTGGCTGTTGTCTTGCATCGTCTGCAACATGGTTTTCATATTCCCTTCGTTGCGGCAGACTTTGGTGAAGGCTTCGTTGAGGTCAGTTTCTTCGTCCATTTCTACAGGCTTTGAGTGCAGAAGGGTTTGCAGAGAGTCGAGAAGCAGGCGGAAGAGGTAAACTTGGTTTACGCCCGACGTGCTTACTGCATCTGTCGCCTTGCGTCTAAAACGTGAGTGCACTGTAATGCTTGTAGCCGAGGTCACGTGACTGGCAAAAGAGCTCACATTCATGCAGTGAGAAGGGACGCAGATGTATCCCGCACACCACCAGCACTATGTCTTTTCTCGCTGTAGCCCCAACTGTTCCAGAAATGATACAGTGCACGGATGATAAAAATAACTGGGAAAAAGAAATAAATCACAAGAAATATGCTTCCATAGTTTCCACTACCACCACCAAGCTTGCGGAAGTTCTTTACGCCAGTAAATATCTCATCACTGGCTGTAGCAGATAGTCGTAGAGCCTTTGGCTGGTGCGCTTTTTTGAGGCTGAAGCTGCTAAAAGTATTGGCATGAACATAGACTCGGAATGATTTGCCCATTGCCTGAATCCGTCATTGGGCTTGAATGTATCGGCAAAAGATATAAGCCGGCTGATGTCAAAATCTTCAGCCGATATACCAGCTCCACTATTCACGGCATCCAAGTTAGGACATTATTTATATATGGACTTAGATGTCGCTGACAACAGGGTAATATTGGAGTGGTAATCCACACAGCAACTGGACTTCGTTGTACAGAAGAACACATACCCCTTATATGCCGCAAGGGATTTCATCATCTGATAGGATTATTAACCATAAGCGGTCGAAAGATGTTTTAGTCATAGTATGTTCATGTTCGCTATTG
>JBJEKR010000042.1:0-4761 GCA_051878735.1 Prevotella sp.
TGACGATATAAGGCTTGTTGGCCTCTATCCTTGTCACCTGTGCGAAGATGAGCTGGTCGTCACTGCGTCCCGAGAGAGTGTAGGCCTTCGTGTTCTCAGGCACATAGCTGTCGTAAGGCAGACAGAGCGTATAGGGCCTGTCGCTCTTCTTGAACACGCGGTCGTAGCTTGTCGCCTTGGCAGTGAAGTCCATAGGCACGCAGTAGTCGCGCGAGTCGGTGATGGTGAAGTGTGCGCACTCCCTTGATCCCTCGGCTCCATATACCACGTTGGTCCTGTCGGACGAGCCGAACGATGCGGGCATATAGGCGAGAGCCTTGCTGCTGATGCCGAGTTTGTCATAGCCTGCGGCAAGTGCGGGACCGGCATCGGCGCAGCGCGTGAAGTCAGCCCAGCGCAGCTCGTTGTTGCCGGAGAAGGCTCCATCCTCTATTGTCGTGAGCGTTGCAGGCATCTTGATGAATTGCAAGTTCTTCAAATCCTTTAACGTTTCAGCATCCAGGGAATCAATCTTGCAGTGTGCAAGCATTCTCAAGTTCCGGATATCAGTGAAGCCGTCAAACCATCCGTCAATATTATTTACTGCTCCAAGGTCGTCATCGGTCATGACGAGATGACTGCCAAACGCCCTGAACAGGTCATCGTCATCGTAGATGGCGCTGATTTTGTCTGCATGGGTCGTATATTCCGCATCAGCGAGATATTCGTCATAAATGCCACGTGCGACGTAGAAGTTATCCACATGGTACGGTTGGTCGGTTATGGCGTCAGTGAATGCGTCACCATGAAGAACAGGCTTCTCCTTGCCAAGGAAAACAATATTCTTTAGTTTCGGACACTTTCCAAAAGCGTCATCATCTATGTATGTGACATTGTCTCCCACTACCACGTTTTCGAGATAGAGCATGTCGTAGAATGCCTCCTTGTTAATTTTCTTGACCGACTTCGGCAAGATGACAGTAGATAAGTTGTCACACTTCCAAAACATATTGTCTGGAATGACATCATTCTCTTCCACATAGTCGTTAGCGCCTTTTCGGTTGTAGCATACATTATTGTCATCAGTGCATATCTGCGCATTGTACAAGTCAAGATATATGAGTCGCGACAAAGTCACAAGCTCGCAGTTCTCTTCGTCACGTCCAGCCAACAGTCGCAACACAGCAATGTCCTTGCCGTTGACAGGACCATTAACCTTCAATGCAGAGTATATGGAATAGTTGCCGGTGATACTTTCTATATTGCTTGGATCGTCGTTCTTCATCGTGAGTGTCAATCCCAGTTCGTCAGCCAGTGTGCCGGCCTTCTTCAAGGTGACCTCCTTCACTTTCGTAATCTTGGAACGGTAGCCAAAAATATGATCGGCATATTGTGACCAGCCTTCCTTGAACGCCTCTTCCATGCCTCCGTTCACATAAATGACGAAATCTTCCGGAAGACTTTCAAAGGCATCTGGAGCGAGTTGCGGAACGGTATCAGACTGCATGTAGATGGACCTTAGGCTGTTGCATCCTGCAAATGCCCTGGAGGAAATCTCCATAATGGTCGGCGGTATGCAGATTTCCTTCAACTTGCCACATCCGTTGAACGAGTTGTCGCCAAGTCTGCTTGTACCGAATGCATATATCAGCTCGTTGAACGTCTCAACGTCAGAGCCCGCCAACAGGTTTTCAACATTATTCCGCAAGATGATGTCCTTAGAATTGTATATGCCCTTACTGAACAGTATCGTTTCTGCTGTCCCATCTTCGAAGCCTACTGTTATTGTATCGGCTTTGTTGTAGAACTTATAATCTTTGCGGTAATCATCCACATACTTATGACGTGCAAACACTGCCACGAATGAGCCTTTTCCGTTAAAGATGTCCCTGTCGATAGTCTTTGGTTTCGGACCGAGGAAAATCATCTCCTTGAGATTCGTGCTACCCTCGATAATGTCCTCTTCAATGTCATTGATATACGGTCCGAAGACAATACGCTGCAAGTTAGGGCACTGCCATGCCATCTCGTCCTTTATACTTGTGGCAGAGAATGGCAGGATGAGGGTTTCGAGATAAGGCAGTTTCTCGAACATCACGAGACCGATCGTATTGTCATCTGTCCTACGTGCAATATCCCAAGGTCCAAAATTCTCTACGGAATAGAAATCACCGCCTTTCTTTATGTTTGCTTCTGACAGGTCAAGATATTTCAGACGACCGCGCGGGTCAATGTCGCAGTGGATAGGACTGCGTCCTGCAATGCTGCGAATGACCGCAATGTCTGTTCCGTTGACAGGACCGCAGACCTTCAGGCTGTCATACTGTGAGAATGAGCCTTCAAGTGTGAAGTAATCCTTAGAGACAATGCCGCCCACATTGTTATATTTAACCTTTAGCCCTAACTTTTCAGCAAGCGTACCAGCCTCTGTCAGGGTTACAACCTTGAGTGTGCGGTTGTTGGTATAACCCTGTATGTGGTCGGCATATTTCTCCCATGAGAAGTGGGTCTTGTAAGCGTTGATGACCTCCTCCTCGTTGGGCACGTAAACCACGAAGTCGTCTGGCAGACCGCTGAATACGCCGTCAGCGACAACGCAAGGGGTCTTGCCCTCCATGATGACGGTGCGCAGGCTGCTGCAGTTCATGAATGCCTCGTTATTGATACGGGTTACACTCGCCGGAATGGTTATCTCGGGCAGGCTGGTACATTCCTTGAAGGCACTGGCGAAGATGGTGGTGATAGTGGAAGGCAGCTTCACGCACTGCAAATTCTTCTGCCCATTGAACATGTTGGCGGCAACTGACGTCATGCCGTTCGCCTCGAATGCCTTGAACTCATCGAAACTCAGGATGGAGTATTTCGAAAGGGCCTCCCCGAGAACATTGGCTGTCATCTCCTTCGAGGCATCCATCACGTCCCACGTGCCGTTGTCAATGGGCGACTTGTACCAAAGTCCGAGTTCGTTGAGTGCGTCCTCCACGTTCTCGTCGGCAGGCTTGAAGAAGCAAGGCAGGAATTTGTCTTCGTATTTCGCCCACGCTGAGTCGTTAGTAAACGCATCCTTGGCATCATACATCATTTTTATCTTCAGATTGTCACATCCGTCAAACACTCCAGTGCCGAGACGGACAGAGTCAGGAGACAGTGGCTGGACGTTGTTAATGCCATCGGTCACCATATAAATCATGTTCACATACTCCATTCCCTTACAGTCGGCAAAGCAGGAGTCCTGAAGAAGTACATTGAGGTTGGTATAGGCATCGCCACCGTTCAAATCCCAGAATGACAAGCCCTTTACGTCATTTGAACCATAGAAGGACTTCTTGACAACGTTGTCCAACTTATAGTTGTTGAACGAACCGATGTCATTGAACAGAGCCACTTCGCCATTGCGCTTTCCGAGTTCGCCATTGTCACCCACAACATTCAGGTGCTCGATGGTATGCTCGTTAATGTATGTCTGCTTCTTCAATGAGTTGTTGGTAAAATTATAGGTGTAATTCACTCCTTCATGTTCATAGTCAACTTTTACAGGCACGTCCTTAACGACATACATATTAGCAAAACGAGACCATGTAGGGTCTTCCAGAAACTGGTCAATCACATCGCTGCCCACAACAATCTTCATCTGTGTGGTGTCACAACCCATAAAGATATTGTTGCCGCACACGATAAAGTTGTCCGGCGTGAGAGACAAGTCACGGTCAGTATAGTTGCTGCGCATGATGAGGTTGAGTTCTCTCAGATTTGTACATCCAAGGAATGCAGAGTCTGGGATGGTGATAACCATCTGGTCATACATCTCTCCATTGTTGACATCCTCGAACTTGACAGTCCTCAGATTGCTCTTGTTATGGAAGGCATTCCTGCCGATACTTACTGTTTTATAGTTGTAAACAGTACCTATATCATTGTATATCTTGGCAGTTTCCAGATTGTCAGCGACATCCTTGATGTACATGTGCCAGATAGTATGCTTGTTCTCTGTCAAAAGCCACTGACCTCCAACAAACATCCAGCTGTCTTTGCGTTCCATATTCTTGGCTAAACGGTTGGTGAGATAACCGATTCCATTCATCAGTCCAACCTCGCCAATGCTTGTTATAGCGGTCATAAGACCTACTGACATATTATAGGCGAAAGTAGCCTGAACAGCGGCCTGAATTGAGGCAAAACTTGAATTGGCAAAAACAAGAGCCTGATAGGCCTTTGTCATTCCATCCATGGCGGCATTCAATTCTAACGCTGCGGAGTTCAGACCTTGGAATGCGTAACTGTTTACCAAAGAGTTAAAGAAGTGAGTATAGTATTGGGAAGCGGTTCCCATTGTACTTGTCAAACTAACCTTAGCCTTTGAAATGAATTCTGAGGTGGAGACTGTTCTTAACAAGTTTTCGGCTGATAGAACTTGTGAACTTGCGGCATTTAGAGCATTGGCGGCTTCCGATGCGTTTGTCGCGGCATTTGCTATGATAGAATTTGCAGCTTTCTGAGCACTGCTATATTGACCGTAAGTAATAACTGTCATTGCCACTTCAGCAGCTATGATAGCGGCATTCCACCAAGAAGACTGAAGCCTTACCAATTCGGAGGTAGGTAATGTATTGAGAGACGTTGAAGCGTAATCATACGTCAAGCCTTCTACCTCTATAGGCTTTTCAGCTGTAGGAAGATAATCGATAGCTACAATCTTGTCCTTATACTGGCTCCAGTTGGCGTCAGTAATGAAATCGCTATAGACATCAGGCGCAACCACGATGCGGAAGTCTTCGCTCACTC
>JBJEKR010000043.1:0-20156 GCA_051878735.1 Prevotella sp.
GCGCATTTTTGCTTGGGAGGGCGGTTACCGCGGTTACCTCGGTTACTCCACATGTTTTGTTTTCCGTGCAGTCCTATATATAATTAATATTAATTATTATTATAATAATATATCATTATACCTTTCTATATATTTTTAATGCGAGTAACCGAGGTAACCGTGGTAACCGTGTGAGTGCTAAACCTTACCAACTCTTTAAAAACAGCTGAAAATCAACAATTTAATATAAGTTAGACCAATAATTATTTATGAACCATAGAGACACTAAGTTTATGAGTTTTATGCTTCCACGTGTAGAGTTGATGCCAAGGCATGGAGAAAAAAGAGTGCTGCGCATGTTGTTTCATCAAGGCAGAAGGCTCTGTGAACTCCTCGATTGCGATTCATTCTATAAAAAACACGGCAGGACTGCTCTTATTCTCTTTTGCTCTGTGGTTAAAAATAAATCGCTGAACAGGTCCGACGAAATTCTCTTTATATCTGGGTTATACAAGTCGGTGAATTTCGTCGAACTCATGTTATTTGTCTATCTGACTCTCTATGAAGGTGTCGGCACGATGTCCCATCAAGTGGATTTGAGAATAGTCATTGTCGAAGGCTGCCAACTTTTCGGGCGTGAAGCGCGGGGATGAGATCTGTAGAAATTTATCCTCACAAATTTTCTACTGACCCTCACTCCTCCCTGTGGGAGACGGAGGGGGCTTCGAGTTGGAGGTGCGGGCGAGACGCCCACAATCCCAGCTTGCGGAACACTATAATCGAAAAAATAAAAAATTAAGAATTAAGAGAAATTGTTTGTGCGCATAATAAACGCCGTAACATATTCTCTTAATTCTTAATTTTTAATTCTTAATTTAATTAAAAGCGTTTTTAAT
Source organism: Prevotella sp. (assembly GCA_051878735.1). Taxonomy (GTDB): domain Bacteria; phylum Bacteroidota; class Bacteroidia; order Bacteroidales; family Bacteroidaceae; genus Prevotella. The sequence continues at coordinate 876 of JBJEKR010000043.1, forward strand.
TAATGTAAGGATTATTCCTCTGTCTTCTTCTTTGCGGCACGTGTTGCCTTCTTTGCTGGAGCTGCCTTGGCTGTGGCTGCCTTGGCAGGTGCCTTGGCCTTCTCTACCTTTGCCTTCAGCTTTTCCTCAGCAGCCTGCATCTTCTCCAACTTCGTCTTCAGACGAGTGATTTCCTTGTCCTTCATCTCTATCTCGTCGCCCTGATTGCGTATTGTTGTCATGAGCGCGTTGAGCTCCTCGTTGTCAATCTCCTCTGGGTAGAGTGCCTGAACACGGCTGATGAAGTCGCCGAGAATGTTCATGTAGTTGGTGAAGGCATCGAAAGGTCCGCTGTAGATGCCACGGTCGAGGCCTACGTTTGACGGCTTTGTGGTCATGAAGCGGAAGTTGTTGCTTGCCTGCAGGTAATCCCAATCCTGTGAGAGACGTGGGTCGCTGACGATGCGCACGCGGTCGGCCACGCTGTAGAGCTTCTCGAAAGCTTCGCGCTGCATGGCGTTACCGAGCCAGCAGCTGACGTCGCGCTCCTCGTCAACCCATGACAGTGTGTCAGGCACATCGACAGAGGCAACGCTCTTCATCTTCTTGCAAATCTCCGAAGGTGTCGAGAATACGATGCCCTTCTCCTTTGCGCAAGCCGGCAGGGCCTTGATGAACTCAAGAATGTTTGACGACAGCGGCTGAGCCATGCCGAGAGCCGAAAGCTCCATGAAGATGTTGATGAGCTGTTCCTCGTCAGGCAAGGCGGCGATGCGGTTGATGTAGTTGTCGGCGAAGAGTGGATAGCCTTCCCACTCGCTGTTGTTGAAGCGCAGCGAGATGTCGTCGCTCAGCTCAACGTCGCGCAGCAGCAACTTGAGGTTTGGAGCCACGTTGCAGTGGTAGAGGTAGTGTGGCGACTTCCATCCGAGCACGTGCTTTGCACCCTCGGTGAGCATTCCCTTGAAGCCCATGGCTGCCACCTGTCCGCCGATGTCGTCGCTATAGATGAGCGACGAGTTGCGCAACACTGTAGGTTGCTTGCCGAAGTAGTCCTTCATCTTCTGCGCCTGCTTCTTCACGTCGGCGGCGAAAGCCTCCTCGTTGGCGAGCGATGAAAGGCCGTGGCTGTAAGGCTCGGCGAGGAATTCCACGCAACCCGTCTCGTTGAGTTCCTGCAACTTGGCGATGACCTGCGGAGCGTGCATTTCGAGCTGTTCCATACCAACTCCCGAGATTGAGAAGGCAACCTTGAAGAGCCCGTTGTTCTCGCGAATCATGTCGCCAATGGTGTTGAGAGCCGGCATGTATGAACGCTCGGCAATCTCGGTAATGCTTCTCTCGTTCTCATAGTCGTCGTAGTAGTAGTGGTCGATGCCTATGTCGAAGAAGCGATATCTCTTCAGATGAATGATCTGATGTATTTCAAAATACAAGCATATTGTTTTCATAAGTAATAGCCCCCCTCTTGTCCCCCCGTGGGGGGATGACCATACGGGGCAGGGGTCATTTTTTACTGTTTGTTTCTTTAACTATTTCTTAAATAAAACCAAGTGTCTCGTTCTCCCCCTGAGGGGGAGTCAGAGGGGGCTTTACCACCCCAGTGTTCTCATATAGAGTTCACGAATCCAGGCACCGACCTTCTCCCACGTGATTTGGTCAACCTCGCGCTTGCCCTCTTCCTTGAGATAGGTGAAGAGCGAGTCGTTGGCGCAGATGGAGTAGATGGCATCGGCGAGGGCGTGAATGTCCCAATAGTCAACTTTGATGCAGTTGTGCAGGATTTCGGCGCAACCGCTCTGCTTCGATATGATTGACGGCGTTCCGCACTGCATCGCCTCAAGAGGCGAGATGCCGAACGGCTCGCTGACGGAAGGCATTACATAGACATCGGAATCCTTCAGGCACTCATAAACCTGCTTGCCGCGCATGAAGCCGGGGAAGTGGAAGCGGTCGGCAATGCCGCGCTCGGCTGCGAGGTAGATCATGGCGTCCATCATGTCGCCAGAGCCGGCCATGCAGAAGCGTACGTTGCGCGTGCGTTTCAGCACCATGTTTGCCGCCTCGACGAAATACTCAGGGCCCTTCTGCATGGTGATGCGTCCGAGGAAGGTAACGACCTTGTCCTTGCCCGTGTGATCGGGACGAGGAATGTCGTCAAACTCCTTCTTCAATGGGTAAACGGCATTGTGTACGGTGAAGCACTTGCGTGGATCCTGATGATACTGGTTGATGACCGTCTGTCGTGTCAGCTCGCTGACGCACATGATGCAGTCGGCCCAATCCATACCGTTCTTCTCGATGGAATAAACCGTCGGGTTCACCTTTCCGCGGCTGCGGTCGAAGTCGGTGGCGTGAACGTGTATGCAGAGAGGCTTTCCGCTGACCTGCTTGGCATGGATGCCGGCAGGATAGGTCAGCCAGTCGTGAGCGTGAATGATGTCAAACTCTTCTGTACGAGCGACTTGCCCAGCTATGATGGAGTAATTGTTTATCTCTTCATGAAGGTTTCCTGGATAGCCTCCGGCAAACTCCATAGCGCCGAGGTCGTTGACGTTCATGTAGTTGAAGTCGGCGTAGATGTGGTCGCGCAGCTTGAAATAGTATTCAGGCGACATGACGTTTCCGCAGCGGTTCTTCACATAGTCGTAGTCAACATCGCGCCAAGCGATAGGCACGCAGTTCATGGCAACGATGCGGCAAGCGCTGGTGTCCTCGTCGCCGAAAGGACGAGGCAGGCACAGCACCGTCTCGATGTCGCCCTGAGCGTAAAGGCCCTGGCTGATGCCATAGTTTGCAGTGGCAAGACCACCAAACACATGAGGAGGATACTCCCAACCAAACATTAATACTTTCATATTCTTGTCCTCCTTATTTTATTTCTGATATGTATATTGCAAAGCGAGGAGCTTGATTGAGCGCAGTACCTCTGCCACGTTCATGGCGAACGACATGCCGCCGCGCCCGTGGAACGGTGGGTTGCCGTCGAAGAGTTCTGAGATGGAGCCGAGGGCATGATAGTTCATCTCGTCCTCGTAGCCCACCATCTGACGCTCGATGAAGCTCAGACGGGTGTTCTTGTAGAGCTTCAGGCAAGCCTCCATGTAGAAGCCACCAAGCCACGGCCACGCCGTACCCTGGTGATAGGCATAGTCGCGCTGTGTCTGCTGCCCCACATACATCGGGTTGTAGCCGCCGCTCTTAGGAGAGAGCGAACGGAGGCCCTTGGGGGTGAGCAGTTCGCGCGTACACACGTCAAGCACAGAGCGCTTCTGTTCCTTCGACAATGGGGAATAGTCAAACGCAACGGCGAAGATCATGTTCGGACGAACGCTCCAGTCGCTTATGTTGCCGTCAACGTAGTCGAAGAGATAGCCGTACTCGTTGAGGAACGTATCGACGAACGACTCGCCCGAAGTCTTGGCAAGGTCTTCGAGTTCTTCTGCCTCCTTGTCACGTCCGTTCTCGTGAGCTATGCTTGCGCAGAACTTCAACGCATTGTACCAAAGTGCGTTGAACTCAACGATATATCCCGAGCGTGGAACGACGGGGCGACCGTATGCCGTGGAGTTCATCCACGTGACGGCCTTGTCGCGTCCGTTGCTGTAGAGCAAGCCGTTGTCGTCGAGACGTAGGTTGGGGTGCTTTCCGTCGATGACGTAATGTATAATTTCCTCAAGCAGCTTTCCATACATCTGCGAGCACTTGTCGCGCCCTGCAAACTTGGCATACTGCTGAATTGCCCACACGGCCCACAGAGGCACGTCGGGTTGCTCGATTTCATAGATTTTGCCCGACTGCGGCTTTCCGGCCATGAAGTCGCGCAGCGCCTTCGAGGCCGTCTGCATCACAAGCTCAAAATAGTCCTGCTCGTCGATGGCAAGCGTCAATCCAGGCAGCGAGATGAACGTGTCGCGCGCACGGCACTTGAACCAAGGGTATCCGGCAATGAGATAACGGTCGTCGTTCTTCTCGCGGATGTGGAACTGGTGCGCAGCGTTGACGAGGCAGTGGAAGAAGTTGTCGCGTGGAGCGCGGCTCTCGACCTCCTCGTCAAACAGTTTCTTCAAACCGCTTGTCTTGATTTCGCTTGTCGAAGCCGAGAACACGATTGTCTCGCCCTTCTTGATAGGCATCTCGAAGTAGCCGGGCACATAGAGGTCTTCGTTAGAGGCGTAACCACGCTCCTGCTCCTTCGGATATTCAATGCCGCGATACCAGTCAGGTTGGAAGACAAACTCGTTCTTCTTGCTGAACTGCATGTAAAGGTAGGGATAACCTGCATACATGCACGTGCGGATGCCGTTGTCCACTTGCTCGTAGGCACGGCTTGCGGTCGAGTTCTCGTGAGTGAACTGACGCACGCTTCTGAAAGCCATGAACGGACGGAAACGCAGTGTCGTTGCCGAATGGGCATCAACCAGCGTGTAGCGGAGCAAGATACGGTCCTCGTAGTGCTGGAACACCACTTCCTTTTTTAACACTACGCCACCAACACGGTAGAGTGTTGTAGGCACTTTGTCACAATCAAACTCTCTGATGTATTTGTGACCCTTTGGACTGTAGTTGTTGCCTTGATACTTGTGAAGCCCAAGGTTGAACTCGGCTCCATGCTGAATCACCGTCACGTCGAGAGACGACAACAGGACGTGGTTGTCGTCATCCAATTCAGGCACCGGAACAACCAGCAAACCGTGATACTTTCGCGTGTTACAGTCAACGACCGTAGAGCAAGCGTAGGCACCCGAGCGATTCGTTCTCAGCAATTCACGACGCAGTGACTCCTCAAGGTTAGTCATTACAGCTTTTTCAAATCGTAAATAACTCATAGTTCCTATATTAAGGTAATTTATACGAAGTTAGTTCTATTACATTGTTTTAGAGGCTTCGGAGAAGACGTTTTCACGCATCTTCCTCAATCCACCCCAAAATTAGTAATTTTGTTTGTTACCACCAAAGAAAAAATGAATTATTTGCAAAAAAAGTGCATTTTTCATGTTTTCGAAACAGTTTTCGTGCCAAAGTTTGTATTTTTCAAACATTTTTTGTACTTTTGCAACGAAATAAAAAGAATATCCAGGTAAGAATGATTGTAGTCGAAGAGTATAACAAAAATGACATTGAAGAATCCATGCCCGAATTGTGGATTCTGCTTTCTGCTGAGCAAAGGAACTATCTGTTTGCAAACACAAAGCTGCTTCAATTCTGCAAGAACGAGATAATCTACAAGGAGGCGGATTCGCCGGAGTTTGTATATTGCCTAATAAAGGGAAAGGTCAAGGTCTTCAAGAACGGAGCAAGCGGAAGGACGCAAATAGTCAGATTCATACGACCAAGAGGAATGTTCGGATATCGAGCCGCTTTCGCCAGCGAGAACTACATGACCGGCGCATCGGCATTCGAGGACTCAACACTATGCTGCTTCCCTATCGAGGTGATGAAGAACATCGTCGTAGAGAACAACAAGGTTGCCATCTTCTTCATCAAGCAACTCGCATCAATGCTCGGCGACGCCGACTTGCTCACGGTGAACCTCACACAGAAGCACATCAGGGCAAGAGTGGCCGACTCGCTGCTCGCCATGAAGGACACATACGGCGTGGAAAGGGACGGAATGACACTGTGCATACACACAAGCAGGGAAGACCTTGCAAACACGTGCAGCATGACCACCAACAATGCCATCAGGACACTCTCGGCACTTGCCGCAGAGAAGGTAATAGGGCTTGAGGGAAAGAAAATAAAGATACTCGACGAGAGGCAACTGCAGACGATAGCGCAGAAAGGTTGAATCAGCGTGGAATGATCAAGTTAACGACCTCCTGCTCAACCGTGATGCTGCACTCGCCGCACAGACGGCCAAGCAAGCGTCCGTCAACACCAACAAGGGCATGGGAGGCCTTCAATATCTCGACCTTGCGCGCACGGTAGGCACGCACGCCCCTATGGTTGAGAAACCTGCCGGTGAACAAGAGCCAGAACCCTTCAAGCAGCTGCAGAAGCTCGGTCGGCACCACGACAGACACATCGACCATGCCGTTGTAGGGAACGGCGTTGGGCGTCTGACCATAGCCGGGGCCACTGCCTATGCACACGTTCATCACCTTGCGGTTGACGACGTCGCTGTTGATCCTCAAGTGCATCTTGTACTCCATGCGGTGAAATACCAGCAGCACTGCCGAGACGAGAAACGACAAAGTCTTCGACCCCAACAGCTTGCGCGTCTGACGGCGAAGGTTCATCATGTCGGCTATCAAACCGATGTTCACACAGTTGACGAAATATCTGCTCCGCGCCACGCCCTGCTTGTCGCTGTATCTCATGCAACCAAGGTCGATGGCCCTCACCCTACGGTTTACCAAGGCATCAACGGCAGCGCTGATGTCGTTCTCCCTAAGCCCCCAGAACTTCGCAAAGTCGTTAAGCACGCCATAGGGAATCACCCCAAGCGCAATGCCCCGACGCTTGTCGGCATCAACCTCCATCAGGCAATTCACGGCGTCGTTCAGTGCCGTATCGCCGCCGACGATGACAATCGTCCTGTAGCCATTGTGAATGAACATTCTCACCAATCGCTCCACACCTTGCTTCGACTCGCTCTGCACGATGTCGTATTCCACGTTTCGCTCAGCCAACACGCTTTCCAGGCGCTCACGATACTTCCTCGACCGTGCCGCCGTCTGCTTCGGGCAGAAAAGGATGCCCCACCTTACTCTGTCTGTATCCATAGTTTTTTATCTCCTCGATTCTCGTTTCCAGAGGTTTTTTATCTCCTCGATTTTCGTTTCCATGGGTTTCGACGCATCTATCCAGTGAATCCTCGTACCACGACGCTCCATGCCTCTGAACCATGTCATCTGACGCTTTGCAAACTGGTGGATGGCAATCTCAAGTTGTCGGAACATCTCGTCGAATGTTATCTTGCCGATGGCATATTCCGTAACGTATTTGTACTCAAGGCCATAGTAAATCAAGTCGGCGGCGGCGATGCCCCTGGCAAGAAGGCTCTTAATCTCGTCAACCATACCCTCGTCAAGTCGCGACCTCAGACGAGCGGTAATCTTCCTGCGACGCTCCTCGCGGTCGATGTCAACCCCTATCACCACCGACTCTAAATGCGGAATCTGCGCACTCTCCATCGGGTGCTCGCCGTTGAACGTCTCTATTTCTATCGCCCTGATGGCGCGTTGCGCCGTATCAACGTCGGTCGTGTTGTGCATGGTTGAGCCGTTTTGCCGCTTCAGATCTTCGAGCATTGCCGTCAGCTCTTCGAGCGACTTCCCTTCAAGGCTCTGCCTCAGTGCCTTGTTTTCGGGCACAGGCGCAAGCCGATAGCCTTTCAGCACCGACTCCAGATATAGCCCTGTCCCACCGCACAGCACTACGTTCTTTCCTCGCCGCCTGATGTCGTCGTATGCAGCCATGAAGTCATGCTGATACTGAAACAGGTTGTACTTCGTCCCCGGCTCCACGATGTCGATGAGATGGTAAGCCACCTTTTTTCCGCCCACCACATAGTCGGCAAGGTCCTTTCCCGTCCCAATGTCCATATTACGATACACCTGACGTGAGTCGGCACTGACTATTTCTGCGTCAATGTCGGCAGCCAACGCTGCGGCGAGCGATGTCTTTCCGCTTGCCGTAGGTCCAAGTATGGTAATCATCTTCTCCATGACTTCCTTATTGTTTTTGCAAAGGTAATGCAAATCGAGAGCAGAACTTGCCAAGCTTGCTTGAGCAATTATGCCGAGATGCAGCTTACCTTCTGCAAAGGTAATGCAAATCAAGAGCAGAACTTGCCAAGCTTGCTTGAGCAATTATGCCGAGATGCAGCTTACCTTCTGCAAAGGTAATGCAAATCAAGAGCAGAACTTGCCAAGCTTGCTTGAGCAATTATGCCGAGATGCAGCTTACCTTCTGCAAAGGTAATGCAAATCGAGAGCAAAAGCAACAAACTTGCTTGATTGTTTTGCCGAGATGCAGCTTACCTTCTGCAAAGGTACAGAAAAAAGGCTTAACCGCAAAGGAAAATTTCGATTATTTGAAATAAAAAAGCCGCCCGACGGTTAATCGGACGGCTTATTGTTATCAGTAGCGGCAATTAAATTAACCGTTAACCTTCTTCATGTGTGCGATGAGCTCGAGCACCTTGTTAGAGTAACCGATCTCGTTGTCATACCAAGATACAACCTTTACGAATGTATCGGTAAGAGCGATACCAGCCTTAGCGTCGAAGATAGATGTGCGAGTGTCGCCGAGGAAGTCAGAAGAAACAACAGCATCCTCAGTGTAGCCGAGAACACCCTTCAGCTCACCCTCAGAAGCTTCCTTCATAGCTGCGCAAATCTCAGCGTATGTAGCAGGCTTAGCGAGGTTTACAGTCAGGTCAACAACAGAAACGTCGAGAGTAGGAACACGCATTGACATACCTGTCAGCTTGCCGTTCAGCTCTGGAATAACCTTACCTACAGCCTTAGCAGCACCTGTAGAAGATGGGATGATGTTGCCAGAAGCGGCACGACCACCACGCCAATCCTTCATAGAAGGACCGTCAACGGTCTTCTGTGTAGCAGTTGTTGAGTGAACAGTTGTCATCAAACCGTCTGTGATGCCGAACTTGTCGTTCAGAACCTTGGCGATAGGAGCCAAGCAGTTTGTTGTACATGAAGCGTTAGAAACGAACTGAGTGCCCTTCTCATACTTGTCGAAGTTTACACCGCAAACGAACATTGGAGTAGCGTCCTTAGAAGGAGCTGACATTACAACGTACTTCGCACCAGCCTCGATGTGAGCCTGAGCCTTCTCCTGAGTCAGGAAGAGACCTGTTGACTCAACTACGTACTCAGCTTCAACCTCGTTCCACTTCAGGTCAGCTGGGTTGCGCTCTGCTGTCACGCGGATCTTCTTGCCGTTGACGATGAGCTGGCTGTTCTCTACGTCAGCCTCGATAGTTCCCTGGAATGCACCGTGCATAGTGTCATACTTCAGCATGTAAGCGAGGTAATCTACTGGGCAAAGGTCATTGATACCTACAACCTGAATGTCGTCGCGAGTTTGAGCTGCGCGAAATACGAAACGGCCAATACGACCAAATCCGTTAATACCAATCTTAATCATTTTACTTCTCTTTTATTTTTAAAGGGTTAAAATATACACTTCTTAGTTTTAAATACCATAGGGACACACCATTTTGAAGCCTTTTGACCTAAAAAAACATGCCTCCAAAGCATTTTTTCTTCTTTTCGGGCGCAAAGTTACAAATTATTTTTTAAATTTGCACCAAAAATATGTATTAATTATTATAAAAAATCAAAAGTATGGGTAAATTTATCAACGAGTTCAAGGAATTTGCCGTCAAAGGCAACGCTGTGGACATGGCTGTCGGTGTAATCATTGGTGGAGCATTCGGCAAGATCGTCACGTCTATCGTCAACGACATCATCATGCCGCCGATAGGATGGCTCATTGGAGGGGTGAACTTCTCCGACCTGAAGTGTGAGCTGCCAACGGTGAAGATTGGTACCGAGGAATTGGCTGCTGCCACCATCAACTATGGAGCTTTCATACAAACCATCATCGACTTCACCATCATTGCCTTCTGCGTATTCATGCTCGTGAAGGGAATAAACAAGCTGGCAAAGAAGAAGAAAAAGGAGGAAGAAAAGCCTGCTGCACCTCCAGCACCGTCAAAGGAAGAACAACTGCTCGCTGAAATACGCGACCTACTGAAAGCAAAGCAGTAATACACCTTATTTAATTATAAGAGTTTTCTTGGGAGTTCTGGGAGTCAAAGACAAAACTCCTTGAACTCCCACAAAAAAACTCCTAAGAACCTCCTAAAATCATAACAAACAAAAGAAAATTATCTCTTGTCCTGAACGCCGTACCTTATCCACTCCTCTTGCGGATAGTTCGTCTTGATTATTCGCTTCTTCTCGGCAAACGCATCCTTCACTTCCACGAGAATGGCATTCATAGCCTTCACCTTTTGCGAAAGTTCTTCACGAATCTTGTCACACTCTTCGTTGGCAACCTTCAGACGGTCGAGGTTGGCCGACATCGACTGCAACTCGTCAGAAGCTATGCCTTTATCGCGCAAACATGCGATGTTATTGCTTAATCCCTCAATAAGCACACGGCTTTTCTCAATTTGTAAATCAATAGTTTTCGACATAATATTTATTGTTTAAGTGGTTTGAAATCTGTTACAAAATTAATCATTTTATTTGAATAATCGACAATACGGCATACGATAATTTTAGATTTTTTAATACAACAATGACTCGTTTTTAAGCTATTTTTCGTACTTTTGCAGCATGAGAATCGACATCATAACTGTATTGCCCGAAATGATCGAGGGATTCGTTCACGAATCGATACTCGCAAGGGCGGAAAAAAAAGGGCTGGCGGAAATACGTCTGCATAACCTTCGTGACTACACGCTCGACAAATGGAGACGCGTCGATGACTACCCCTACGGAGGATTTGCAGGAATGGTGATGCAGTGCGAACCCATCGACCGCTGCATCACGGCACTGAAAGCAGAGCGCGACTACGACGAGGTCATCTACACCTCGCCCGACGGAGAGAAGTTCGACCAGCACATTGCAAACGACCTCTCGCTCAAGGGCAACCTCATAATATTATGCGGCCACTACAAGGGCATAGACCACCGCATTCGCGAACACCTCATCACACGCGAGATAAGCATCGGCGACTATGTGCTCACGGGAGGCGAACTGGCAGCGGCTGTCATGGCCGACGCCATAGTGCGCGTGGTTCCAGGCGTAATAGGCGACGAGCAGAGCGCACTCTCCGACTGTTTCCAGGACGACATGCTCTCAGCACCCATATACACCCGTCCCGCCGATTACAAGGGTTGGAAAGTTCCCGACATTCTTCTCAGCGGCAACGAGGCGAAAATAAAGCAGTGGGAGTTCGACCAAGCCATGGAACGCACCCAACGGCTTCGTCCCGACCTTCTTGAAAAATAGCGACTATACTTTTCCCCTTGACATAACGAGGGGAAAGCCGAGGACTATCAATATTCATTAGCACTTAACCGTGCAAAATTCCCATGTCCACGTAATTAAATAAGCGTAAGGAGAAACACACAAAGTATTACTTAAAGAGGGTTCTTTAAATTCGCTTTGTTGTATTTTGCTTTTAGTCGAGGGCAGATTGAATGTAAATTGAAGGAGGAATGGCAGGGCACTCACAAATGCATGTACTTCTCGCAAAACTCTTCGCCGAGACGGAAGCCTTCTTCGTAGAGGGCTTCGAGCTTCACGGGATCTTTCTCTATGCGGTCAACGTCCATAGGACGCATAGGGCGAATGACAAGAACCTCGCCATTGTCTTCCATACGCTCTACCATTTCAAGCTGGCGATTATAGGCGGCGATACGGTGACTCAGAGCTACACGCAGACGGGGGTATTTCTTATATATAAAAGGTGGAATCTTACGATCGCGGCTTGTGTTGCGATAGCCACGGTTGCGGGTAAGGACAAGGACATTTAGCTTGTGCCCTGTCTCTATGGCACGCATCACGGGAATGCTGTCAACGATGCCTCCGTCGAGATATGGTTGCCCATCAACATCGACTATCTTGCTGACGTAAGGAAGGCTACTGCTGGCACGACAGGCATCGAGAAGGCGCTGACGGTTGCCCGACTTCTCGACAAAATACTCCGCCCTACCCGTGAGGCAATTTGTAGCCACCATCTCAAACACGGCAGTATTGGCGAAATAGGTGTCGTAGTCGTATGGCACAAGCTCGTTGGGGAAGCGGTCGTAGAGCAACACAGGGTCGAAGATGCAACCTTGTGTGACGAGGTGCTTGATGCCGAGATAGTTGTATTTCACAAGCATGTCGATGTTCGAGATACGTGCACGGCGAGGTTGGCGGCTGACATAGGAAAGCCCATTGCAAGCTCCCGCCGACACAGCCACGACGTAGCGAAAATATAACTCGTGCTTCATGAACGCATCAAGCACTCCGCTTGTGAATACTCCTCTCATGCCTCCACCTTCGAGCACAAGGCCTGTATTTCTGTTAATTAGCATAATTATAGCCTATAAAAATTAAAATTTTGGTGCAAAGATAATGCTTTTTCAAAAAAAACGTGTACCTTTGCGTATTAAAATGAATATTTTTTCACTAAAAATTAATATATCATGTTCAACAGAGAGACCTACATCAACCGCCGCGCCAAGCTGAAGGAGCTTGTGAAGAGTGGCATCGTAGTGTTCTTCGGCAACAACGAGTCGCCGATGAACTATCCCAACAACACATACTATCCGTTCCGCCAAGACTCATCGTTTCTCTACTATTTTGGTCAGCACCGCGATGGCCTCGTGGGTGTCATCGACATCGACAACGACCGTGAGATACTGATAGGCAACGACATCGACATTGAAGACATCGTGTGGTATGGCTCGGTTGACAGCGTGAGCAACTTGGCGTCAGAGGTTGGAGTGGCAAACTCTGCACCGATGAAGGAGCTGAAGAACATCTGCGACGAGGCAGTTGCCAAGGGACGCAAGATACATTTCCTCCCACCCTACCGCCACGACATCATGATCCAGATAATGGACCTGCTCGGCATACACCCAAGCAAGCAGCGCGAGTCGGCATCGCTCGAACTCATCATGGCAGTGGTGAAGCAGCGTGCCACGAAGGAGCCACAGGAAATTGAGGCGATAGAGGCAGCATGCGAGGTGGGATACCTGATGCACACCACAGCCATGCGCACCATTCGTCCGGGACTTTCTGAGAAATACGTCGGCGGCATCGTTGACAGCGTTGCCCTCTCACACGCCACGAAAAACAGTTTCCCAACGATATTCAGCCAGCACGGCGAGATTATGCACGGCATACCATCAAACGACATCCTTCAGGAAGGCCGCTTGGCACTGTGCGACTGCGGCTGCGAACTGAACGACTACTGCTCCGACAACACACGAACGTCGCCAGTGTCAAAGAAGTTCACACAGCGTCAGTTGGAGATATACTCTATTGTAGAAGCATGTCACGACTATGCCCTTGAGGTTGCAAAGCCAGGAGTGAAGTGGATGGACGTACACATGAACGTTTGCCGACTGATGACCGACAAACTGAAGGAACTCGGCCTTATGAAGGGCGACACCGAGGAGGCAGTACGCGCTGGAGCACACGCCATGTTCATGCCCCACGGTTTGGGACACATGATGGGAATGGATGTTCACGACATGGAAGGCTTGGGACAGATCTACGTCGGCTTCGACGAGGAGACGCGTCCAAACCTCGACCAGTTTGGAACTAACTGCCTGCGCATGGGACGTCGCCTTGAGGAGAATTTCGTAATGACCGACGAACCAGGAATCTATTTCATCCCATCGCTCATCGACGACTGGAAGGCAAGCGGACACTGCGCCGAATACCTCAACTTCGACAAGATTGAGACCTACAAGGACTTTGGCGGCATACGTCTCGAAGACGACATACTCATAACCAAAGACGGTTGCCGTTTCCTCGGCAAGAACCTCATTCCTTATCATCCAAAGGACGTTGAGGAATACATCGAGAAGAACAGGGAATAAGTCAAAGGAGAGTTTATTAAAGGAGTCAAAGACGTATGTTCGCGTCTTAAAACTCCCATGAATGAAGCGGAAAGACTATTATCATAACTCCTAAAAGACTCTCTCTAAAAAAAATTACAAACATACAAAACGGAAAAAGACATGAAAAAACTTATGCTGCTGTCGCTTGCCGCCCTAATGACACTGGGAGCCAGCGCACAAGAGACAAAAAATGAAGAAAACAAGAACAAGCCTGTTTTCACAACCATCAAGGAGAACAAGATTACAAGCATCAAGGACCAAAATCGTAGCGGTACGTGCTGGGATTATTCTACCCTATCGTACTTTGAGGCAGAAATACTCAAAAAAACCGGAAAAACCTACGACCTCTGCGAGGCTTTCGTAGCCAACAAAACATACATGGATCGTGCCATACAGGTGGTACGCTTCCACGGCGACTGCCAGTTCGCACAGGGCGGTTCATGCTACGACCCACTGTTCTGCCTCCAGAACTACGGCATCTGCCCTGAGGACGCAATGCCATTCCCTGGCTCGCTCTACGGCGACTCGCTCAACAACTTCAACGAGTTCTTCTCATTGCTTGAGCCATACGTTGCCGCTGTGGCAAAGAGCAAAAGCAAGAAGCTCTCGACACAGTGGAAGGTAGGACTTCAAGGCATTCTCGACGCTTACCTCGGCAAGTGTCCAGAGACATTCACCTACGAGGGCAAGCAATACACACCGCAGAGCTTTGCAAATAGCCTCGGCATCAACTTCGACGACTATGTGACAATAACGTCATACACTCACCATCCTTTCTACACACGCTTTGCCGTTGAGGTGCAGGACAACTGGCGCTTCCCACTGTCGTGGAACCTGCCTATGGACGAGATGATGCGCGTCATCGACAATGCCATCAACGAGGGTTACACCATTGCATGGGGTGGCGACGTGAGCGAGGAAGGCTTTACTCGCAAAGGACTTGCATACGCCTACGACGTAAAGGAAATGGAGAGCCTCCAAGGCAGCGACATGGCAAAATGGATGCGACTGGAGAAGACGAAGAAGACAGCCATCATCGACTCGCTCGGTTGCACAGTGCCTGAAATCACTCCTACACAGGAGCGTCGCCAGCAGCGTTACGACAACTGGGAACTGACCGACGACCACGGCATGCTCATCTTCGGCATCGCCAAGGACCAAAACGGCAAGGAGTACTACATGGTTAAGAACTCATGGGGCGAAACAGGCGACTACAAGGGCATCTGGTACATGACCAAAGCCTTCATAGCCGACAACACCATGGATTTCATGGTGAACAAGAACGCTATTCCTAAGGATATTAGGAAGAAGTTAGGAATATAATGGAAATTAAGAATTAAGAATTAAGAATTAAAAATTAAAAATTAAGAATTAAGAGTGAAGAATGAAGAATGAAGAGTGAAGAATTAAGAATAAGATAAACGCAGATTTATTCGCGCACACCATTCTTCATTCTTCATTCTTCACTCTTCATTCTTCACTCTTCATTCTTCACTCTTCATTTTCATTCAATGTTCCTTTTTTTAAAAAATCAAAAAAAAAGTAGTCTTTTTGCATATATATTGAATTTTATTCGTAACTTTACACGCTGATTGTACACACTTGAACAATCAGCATTGGGAACAGAAGAAAATAAAAACAATATAAATGCATTTTAAATGGAACCACGACACACCTACATCCGAAAGAAAACAGGCAGCCAAGGAGCTGGCTGAGAAAATCGGCATGAGTCCGATTCTCGCTGACCTGCTGATAAGACGAGGGATAAAGACCGAATCAGCGGCGAAGCGTTTTTTCCGACCGATGCTTAGCGAACTTATTGACCCCTTCCTTATGAACGACATGGACGTCGCTGTCGATAGACTTAACGATGCCATGGGACGTAAGGAACGTATCATGGTATATGGCGACTACGACGTTGACGGTTGTACTGCCGTAGCTTTGGTGTATAAGGTATTGCAACAGTTCTATTCAAACATCGAATACTACATTCCCGACCGCTACGACGAAGGGTATGGAGTAAGCCGCAAGAGCATCGAGGAGGCAAAGGAGAGAGGTGTAAAACTTATCATCGTTCTTGACTGTGGAATAAAAGCCATAGAAGAGATTGCCTATGCCAAGCAGCTTGGCATAGATTTCATCATTTGTGACCATCACGTGCCTGACGACGAGATGCCACCCGCCGTGGCTATTCTCAATCCGAAACGCAAGGATTCCACCTATCCATTCCACCACCTTTCCGGCTGTGGAGTGGGATTCAAGTTCATGCAGGCATTTGCCAAAAACAACGGTATTCCGTTCTCTCGTCTGATGCCAGTGCTCGATTTCTGCGCTGTCAGCATCGCTTCCGACATAGTGCCCGTAGTAGGCGAAAACCGCACGCTGGCTTTTCATGGGCTTAAACAGCTGAACCAGAATCCGTCGGTTGGGTTGAAAGCCATCATAAAAATCTGCGGGCTCACGGGCAGGGAGATAACCATGAGCGACATCGTGTTCAAGATTGGGCCACGCATAAATGCCTCGGGACGAATGCAGAACGGCAAGGAAGCCGTTGACCTGCTTGTCGAACGCGACTTCAAGACGGCACTGCTCGAAGCAAGCCAGATAAACGGCTACAACGAGCTGAGAAAGGACATTGACAAGCAGATGACCGAGGAAGCGAACCTCATCGTCTCGAAGTTGGAAAACCAACAGCACCTCTCGTCGATAGTCCTTTCAGGAGAGAACTGGAAAAAGGGCGTTATCGGCATTGTGGCATCAAGACTTACCGAACTCTATTTCCGCCCTACGGTGGTACTCACGATAGTTGACGGAATAGCCACGGGGTCGGCACGAAGCGTTGCAGGATTCGACATCTATGATGCCATAAAGAGCTGCCGCGACTTGCTTGAGAATTTTGGCGGGCACACCTACGCCGCCGGTCTTTCAATGAAAAAGGAGAACATCGAGGCCTTCACCAAGCGTTTCCAACAATACGTCAACAACCATATACTACCTGAGCAGACACAGGCCATTCTCGACATCGAGGAGGAGATAGACTTCAAGGACATCACCAAGAAGATGTTGACAGACATAAAGAAATTCGCACCGCACGGGCCATTCAACCCCAAGCCTTTGTTCTGCACACACAACGTGTATGACTACGGAACGAGCAAGGTTGTAGGCAAGATGCAGGAACACATCAAACTTGAGCTTGTCGATAGCAAGTCAAGCAACGTCATGAACGGCATAGCCTTCGGACAGAGCAGTTCTGCACTGTTCATAAAGAGCAAGCGCAGCTTCGACATCGTTTACACAATTGAAGAGAACGCATACAAGCACGGCGAAGTACAACTGCAAATAGAGGACATCAAACCATCGGATGTCGATGAATAGAGATGAAGTACCACGACATTCTGAGGAAATACTGGCACTACGATGATTTCAGAGGCATACAACTCGACATCATCAAAAGCATAGGTGAAGGACACGACACATTAGGGTTGATGCCCACGGGAGGCGGAAAGTCAATAACGTTTCAAGTTCCTGCATTGGCAATGGAGGGTGTCTGCATTGTGATAACGCCACTCATAGCACTGATGAAGGATCAGGTGGACAACCTACGCAAGCGTGGCATAAGGGCGGCAGCCATCTATACAGGAATATCGAGAGACAACATCATCGCAATTCTTGAGAACTGCATTTTTGGGGCATACCGACTACTCTACGTTTCGCCCGAGCGACTTTCGTCAGACATCTTCCTTAAGAAGATTTGCCATGCAAAGGTAAGCTTCATCACGGTAGATGAAGCCCACTGCATCACGCAGTGGGGGTATGACTTTCGACCGTCATATCTCAATATAGCCAAATTCAGGCAACTATTCCCCGACGCTCCTGTGCTGGCTCTCACAGCAACGGCAACTCCAGACGTCGTAGATGACATACAGCGGCAGTTGAGTTTCCGCAAGAAGAAAGTATTCCGCATGAGCTTCCTAAGGCCGAACCTTACCTATATGGTGTATAGGCCTGTAAACAGGATGAATGATATTGTCAAACTGCTAAAGGGAATGGATGGCAGTGCCATTGTCTATGTTTCGACAAGGAAAAATGCGAAGGAAGTGTCAGAACATCTGAACAAGAATGGTATTAGTGCGACATTCTATCACGCAGGACTTGACTCCATAGACAAGAACAAACGTCAAACGGAATGGAAGCGCGGAAACATACGCACAATGGTGGCTACAAACGCTTTCGGTATGGGAATTGACAAGCCTGACGTGCGTCTCGTTATTCACCACGAGTGTCCTACAAGCATTGAAGCCTATTTTCAGGAGGCGGGACGAGCAGGACGCGACGGTGAGAAATCATATTCCATACTGCTGTTTGACAACCACGACAAAACCCGTCTTCAGAAAAAGCTGCAAAACAGTTTTCCTGACAAAGAATACATCAGGAAAGTGTACGACGACATTGCATACTATTTCCAGATAGCCGTTGGCGATGGCTTCAACTGCCGCTTTGAGTTTAACATACAGCAGTTCTGCTTCAACTTTCACCACTATCCAGTACAGGTGATAGCAGCTATCAGCATACTTGAGCAAGCAGGATACCTGGAATATAGCGAGGATGACGACAACATGTCGAGAGTGAAGTTCCGGCTTCAGCGCGATGAGCTTTACCGTCTGCGTAACAATTCGCCGAAGGAGGATCTTCTTGTGGAAAAACTTTTACGTACCTACGGCGGATTGTTCGTCGATTATATGTTCATCGACGAGACGTTTCTTGCCGAACAATTGGGAATGGAACGCAACATGGTTTATTTCCTGCTGAAAGAACTGAGCCATAAGAACATCCTAAACTACATTCCACGCAAGTCAATACCTCATATCCGATACACGCAACGCCGCGAGGACAGCAGCAGAATAATAATTCCCACGAGCGTCTATGAGACAAGGCTAAAGAAAGCCATCGAGCGAACCAAGGCCGTCATTGCCTACGCCGAGGACAACGGCACATGCAGGAGTAAGCTGTTGCTTAAATATTTCGGAGAGACAGTAAACAAAAACTGCCAGATGTGTGATGTTTGTCTTAGCAACAAGCCAAAGGCCCAAAACGAGCAATGGCTTGAGACATTCACGCACGTAAGGGAATTTCTCAAGGACAAGAAGCCACTGCCCATTGAGCAACTGACAGAATTAGGCATCGAACCTACGCTTTTGGCTGACGTCATTACGTATATGACCAACGAGGGAATCATTACATGCACTGACGGTTGCGTGATTCTTGAGCCATGAAAGGCACTGTGCGGTTGCGTGATTCTTGAGCTATGAAAGGCACTGTGCGGTAAAGGTACGGACGCAGGCCTTTTTTGACACAAAATAAAAAAGGTTGGAACAGGACGTTCCAACCTCATTCAAAACTTTAAAACCAAACGATCCTGCAAACGCAGATTCGTGTGTAAAACCATGGCAAATATACGGCTTTTTTATAAATACTCCAAATTTTCACCCATTTTTTTCATTTTTCGGTCCGTTTTTTAACATTTTCGTATTGTTTGAATGTATAAAAAGGGTTGAAATAAGGAAAAGGAAGCCAGTAGAAACACTTATATATATAAATAAGGTGATTAGTTGCGATTGAGGGGAAAAGAAAACTTTTTTATGTCAAATTACTAGTGGTGCGATAAATTTCGCTTGACCACATCTATTAGTTTAATATTT
>JBJEKR010000044.1:0-66778 GCA_051878735.1 Prevotella sp.
GTTTCGCTTTTGGCACTGCATTCATGAAACGGTCTGTATTCTCAATTATCAATTTTATCATACTTCTTCGTTCTTTGTATTATCAACAATCAATTCTTTGAGCTCAACCGAAAGCAGTTGGGTTATTCGATACAGGGCAGGGTGTCAAGATTAGGCTGTTGTCTATTTACAGCAATAAGCGTTGGTTGTACTAAAACTTTTACCAATCTGCTCTGCTAACCATTTTTGCGACTTATCTTGTTCTACCAATACTGCTTTTATTCGATTAAATTTCATACTACAATGTATTTTGGGTGCAAAGATAGTAAATAATCTCCTTAATATAGCATTATATGCAATAAAAGTAGAGAAAAAAAAGTAATTTGGAAGCCCCAAAGGTAAGCGTCTCACTCTTTATGGCTAATGAAAGTGGGACTTTTTATTACGACATTACGCCGCAGGAAAGTGCAGAAAAGGCTTAACAGGTGGTGAAATACAAGTGAATAATGCAAATAATTCATAAAGAAAAGAACTACATTGAATTATTTTTCGTATGTTTGCACTACAATTGTAAACATACGTGATTATGGGAAAGAAAAAAGGTGGCAAACGAATGTCGAAGAAACAAGTGGTGGCTGCACTGATGAACTTCTTTCAGTCAACCCCCAAACAGACATTCAGTTTCAAACAAATATTCAAGGCTCTGAACCTTGACACGCATCCACTGAAGATGCTCGCCATCGACTCGATGGAGGAAATGGCATGGGACGACTATCTCACCAAGACAAGCGAGACGTCGTATTGTCTAAACACCAAGACACAGGTGCAGGAAGGCACCTTCCGCCGAAAGTCGAACGGAAAGAACAGCTTTATTCCCGACGACGGCAGTCAGCCGATTTTCGTGGCAGAGCGCAACTCCATGGCAGCACTCGACGGCGACAAGGTTCAGGTGACTTTCATGGCACGACGTGAGAAGCACATCAAGGAAGCTATGGTGATAGCCATTCTAAACCGTGCCCGCGACCAGTTTGTCGGCAGACTAAGAGTGGAGAGGGACTTTGCCTTCCTCAGAACCCAGGACGGACTGTTGCCCTACGACATAATCATTCCCAAGCAGAAACTCAAAGGCGGAAAGACTGGCGACAAGGTAGTGGTGAAGGTGAAGCAATGGCCCGATGCCGACCACAAGAACATGCTGTGCGAAGTGGTTGACGTGCTCGGGCAACAGGGCGACAACGACGTGGAGATGAACTCCATTCTCGCACAGTACGGACTGCCATACAGATATCCGAAGAATGTCGAGGAGGCTGCCGAAAGGATTTCTGCCGAGATATCGGAGAAGGACATTGCCGAGCGCGAGGACTTCCGCGACGTGTTCACATGCACCATCGACCCATACGACGCAAAGGACTTCGACGATGCGCTGTCGATACGCCGCACAGAAAAAGGACTGTGGGAAGTGGGCGTACACATAGCCGACGTGTCGCACTATGTCACCGAAGGTTCGGTGATTGACAAGGAGGCAGTGAAGCGAGCCACAAGCATCTATCTTGTTGACAGGACGATACCGATGCTGCCCGAACGCCTTTGCAACTACATCTGCTCGTTGCGTCCCAACGAGGAGAAGCTCGCCTACAGCGTGATCTTCGAGATGGACGACGAGGCGAATATAAAGAGGTGGCATCTGGCACACACCGTGATAAAGAGCAACCGCCGCTATGCCTACGAGGAGGTGCAGGCGATACTGGAGGAAAACGGAGTGAAGGACGGACAGGGAATGGCCGCACCACCGGCACCGAAAGAAGGCTACAAAGGCGAGAATGCCGAACAACTAATACAGCTCGACCGACTGGCAAAGAAACTGCGTGAGGCAAGATTCAAGAACGGAGCAGTGAAATTCGACCGCGAAGAGCTGCACTTCGACGTGGACGAAAAGGGAAAGCCCACACGATGCTACTTCAAGAAGTCGAAGGACGCAAACAAACTGATAGAGGAATTTATGCTTATTGCCAACCGTACCGTGGCGGAAAGCATAGGAAAAGTGAAAAAGGGAACGAAGGCTAAGACGCTGCCCTACAGAATACACGACCAACCGGATCCGACAAAGCTGGAGACCCTGCGACAGTTTGTGGTTAAGTTTGGCTACAAGATGAAGACATCGGGAACGAAGAATGCCATATCGAAGAACCTGAATGCACTGATGGACGACTGCGCGGGAAAGAAGGAGCAGAAACTGATTGAGACGGTGGCCCTGAGAGCGATGATGAAGGCAAAATACAGCATCCACAACATCGGACACTACGGACTGGCCTTCGACTACTACACACACTTCACCTCGCCAATTCGTCGTTATCCCGATACCTTGGTTCACCGACTGCTGACGAAATATCAGCAGGGGGGACGCTCGGCAAACAAGGACCACTACGAAGAACTGTGCGAGCATTGCAGCGACATGGAGCTGGTGGCACAGAACGCAGAGCGCGACTCTATAAAATACAAGATGGTGGAGTTTATGGCTGACAAGATTGGCGAAGTGTATGACGCCCACATCAGCGGCATACAGAGCTACGGCATCTATTGCGAGATAGACGAGAACCACTGCGAGGGTCTCGTGTCGATGCGCGACCTCGGAGACGACTACTACGAATTTGACGAGAAGAACTACTGTCTCGTTGGCCGTCGCCACCACAACGTGTATCAGCTGGGCGATGCAGTGCGCATAAAAGTGGCTGGTGCCAATGTTGAGCGCAAGCAACTTGACTTTGTTATCGAGGATGAGAAATGATAAGATACACTCGTAGTGAGGAACTGTGGAATTCGTGGTCACATGCGGCGGGCATAGTGCTTGGCGTGGTAGTGGGCGCGATTTTCCTTTATATGTGCTATACGGACGACAATCCGTGGGCTCGTGCCGGAGTGATACTCTATCTCTTCGGTATGCTCGCCTCGTATGCGGCATCGACCATCTACCATGCCACCCCCTTGCGCAGCAAGTGGAGGGAGAGACTGAGGAGATGGGACCATGCCGCAATATACTGGCACATAGCAGGCTCGTATTCGCCACTCACTCTTGTTGCCCTACGGCAGCAAGGGTATTGGGGGTGGAGCCTCTTCTCATTTGTATGGCTCTGCGCCATAGCAGGCACAATAGTGAGTTTCAGGCATCTTAAGGAGCACAGCAACATAGAGACATTCTGCTTCGTAGGCATGGGGCTGTCGGTACTCATCGCCTTCAAGCCATTGATAGACAGTGTGAGCGCAACGGCTGTGACGTGGATAATTGCCGAAGGCGTGATGTATATTACGGGAGCCATATTCTACAGCCTGAACCGGCGGCGATACATGCACTCGGTGTTCCACTTCTTCGTTCTTGCCGGAAGCATTTGTCACATCGTAGCCGTTTGGGACGTGCTGATGCTATATCTTTGACCTCCCCCTCACTGGCGAGCTACAACCACGGCAATGGTCTTCAGCCGTAGATAATCCTCAGAAACGTATATGAGGCCGTGGTATGGATTGTCAGTTCCCCAAGAGTTTTTCATTATGTAGTAACGACGATTCCTCTCGTCGTGGGCAATTCCCACTATCGACATGCAATGGTCGTCGGTGGTGTCGTGCCTCTCAAACAGCCGTTGACGCTGCTCCTGCGACACGTCGGCATTGTCGGCGAGCGTTGCCGTTCCATCGCTGAAAGAGAACCCCGGCTCGCTGATGTCGCCTTCCCAGCAAACCCCATGACCAGATGCCACGGCACTATGGACAATGGCGACGAGGCTGTCGATGGGCACATTGCGGAAGAGATGGTGATGATGATTATCGGGAATTTCAAGATCAATGTCGGTAAAGAACGGATGATGGGTGAAACTCGTCAGTACGGCATAGTACCTTTGCCGGCATAGGCTGCGTCCGAACTCCTCGGGAGTGTACTGTGCTCCAAGCATATAAACATAAGACGGCAACGCTCCAAGGCTCTCGTCGAGCATTGTCGAGAGGAGAGTCGTAACCGATGTGGCATTGGCGGCACAAGCAGCTCTATCAGCCAACCTCTGCGTCTTTCGTGCCAGTATGGTGCTGTTGAAGAGTGGCTTGCCTCTACCTTTAGAATAGCTGTCGAAAGGCATGGCACCATAGTCAGCCACAAGACGGAGAAGGTCGGGAGCCGTGCCAGTGTCAACTATGGTAGTGGCACCATTGGTAAGCACCCGACGCCGATACTGTTCCTCCAACATTCGCCTTAACACATATCCAGGCGAGAGATTGACGGAGTCACCACGCATGATGCGGTCGGTCTCTATTGTCGCGAGCATTCCAAATATCCAGCAGACTCCTCCCTTGCCTTGATCTTTTACTGGCGTAAAGCCATTCATCACATCGACAGAGAAGTGCCGTCCAGGCGTGTCTGCTTCTCGCTGTCTCTCGCAGGAAACAAGAAAGACGATGCAGGCAAAAATGAATATTTTGCGTACTTTTCTTGACATTGATAGCATTTTATTAAGTGCAAAATTAGTAAAAAAAGAGTATATTGCAACATTATGATGAAGAAAAATGCACTCCATTAGCTATAAGAAAGTAATATTTCGTGATAAAAAGACCATTAGAACACCAAAAAGGGACAATATGAACAGTTTACAGTAATATGTGAATAGTTATATATGAACAAAATACTATAACTTTGCACCCGATTTAGAAAGACTGTTATGAAAATATTATTGTTCACATTTACTTTAATGCTTTTCTTCAAACCTGTTGGGGCGCAAGAAAGGCTAACGCTGAAGCAATGCCTGAACATCGGCATTGAGAACAACCTATCGCTGAAGGTTGCAAAGGGAGACATTGTTAAAGGCAAGCACAACATCAGCGAGAACAGGGCACACTTGCTGCCGCAAATAAACTTTGGAGCATCGTTCAACGACAACTTCGACCCACCAGTGTCGGTCACCGACGGAACAGCCTACGGCAAGACCTACAACGTGACGAAGACACTGCAGTACAACTCGTCGGCTGCACTGCAACTGCAGATGCCTCTTTACAGCCAAACGGCACTCACCGCCATCAGCATTGCCAAGACTCTCGACCAGCTGAACCAACTGTCGTACGAGAAGGCACGTGAGGACCTAATAGT
The DNA here is from genome assembly GCA_051878735.1 of Prevotella sp. Lineage (GTDB taxonomy): Bacteria > Bacteroidota > Bacteroidia > Bacteroidales > Bacteroidaceae > Prevotella. Next base: position 5,102 of record JBJEKR010000044.1, read on the forward strand.
GCAGATCAGCAAGATATACTATCTCATTCAGAACACCACGGAGCAGATAACCATCGTTGGCGACAACCTGCGTCGCTTCAAGGAACTGCGTGAGATAACACAGGCTTTCTTCGACAACGGAATGGCTCTGGGAGTTGACTTGAAACGAATAAACGTGAAGATTGAAAGCATGGATGTGCAGCTCGCCAACGCACAGGCAATGCTCACCGAGCAGTACAACATGCTGAAATACATCATGGACTATCCTGCAGAACGCGACATCATCGTAGAGACAAAGAGCGTTGACAAGATTGACGATGCACAATTTTCAGGACTAAGCACGTCGCTCTACGAGTTGCAATTGATGCAGAAGCAACAGACGCTTGCCGAACAGCAGAAGAAACTGGCAAAGGACGGATATCTGCCTACGCTGGCACTGAGCGCAAACTGGGCTTACTCGGCTTACACCGACAAGTTCAAGAACTGGTTTCACTCTGGCGAGTCGAACCACTGGTATAGGTCTAACGGCATAGGGCTGTCGCTCCGCGTCCCTGTTTTCGATGGCTTCGAGAAGCGTTCGAAAATACGCAAGGCGCAGGTTGACATCGACAACGCCAAACTCTCATACGAGAACCTGCTGAAAAACATGCAGACACAGTATGCCAACGCCGTGAACGACTTGGAGAACAACCGCCGCAACTACAACAAGCAGCGCGACAACTACCGCCTTGCTGAGGATATCTACGCCGTCACCGTTGACCGCTATCGCGAAGGCATAGTCTCGATGGTTGAGGTGCTGCAAGACGAGATGAGCATGAGCGACGCACAAAACAACTACCTCAGCGCTCACTACAACTACCAAGTGTCAAACCTCTCAGTGCTGAAGCTGACAGGGCAACTGGAGAAGTTGATGGAGTGATGAAAATTAAGAATTAAAAATTAAGAATTAAGAAACGAAGTTCGACGAAGTCAATTAAGAATTAAAAATTAAGAATTAAGAGTTAAGGTCTGACCCTACAATCGGGAGATTCCGAGTCCATGCGGAACTTAAATAATAGTAAAAAACACAATAACAATGGAAGAGAACGCAAAGCAAATGACTGCCGAGGAAAAGGCAAAGAAACTGAAGAAACAACGTGTTAGACAGATGATAGTAAGCCTCATCGGAGTGGGAATACTCGTATGGGGCATAATAGAAGTGGTGTGCATGTTCCTCGATTTCAGAAACAACGAGACGAGCAACGACGCACAGGTGGAGCAATATCTCTCGCCCGTGAACCTCCGCGCCACAGGATACATAAAGAAGATTTATTTTACAGAGCACCAGGACGTGAAGAAAGGCGACACGCTACTCGTACTCGACGACAGCGAATATCGCATCAGAGTGATGGAAGCTGAGGCAGCACTGAAGGATGCTATGGCAGGTAAGACTGTGATGGGAGCGACGAAGCAGACAACGGAGAAGTCTGCCGACGTTTATGAAGCCTCGATAGCCGAGATTGAAATACGTCTTGCAAAACTGGATAAAGACCGCCAACGCTATCAGAACCTCGTGGAGCGCAACGCCGCCACACCAATACAACTGGAGCAGATAGAAACGGAATATGCCGCCACGAAGAAGAAACTCGACGCCACACGCCGACAGCAGAAGGCTGCCTATTCGGGCGTGAACGAGGTGAGCAACCGAATAGCCAACACCGAGGCTGCCATAGAACGCGCTACGGCTGCCTTGGAAATGGCGAAGCTCAACCTTTCCTACTGCGTGGTGACAGCTCCGTGCGACGGAAAGCTTGGCAGACGCTCGCTTGAAGAAGGACAGTATATCAACGCTGGACAGACCATCACCTACATTTTGCCAGAGTCGCAGAAGTGGGTCATTGCCAACTACAAGGAGACTCAGGTGGAAAACCTCTATGTAGGTCAGAAGGTGCGCATGACGGTCGATGCACTGAGCGACCGCGAGTTTGAGGGCAAGGTGACTGCAATCTCCGGTGCCACAGGCTCAAAGTATTCACTTGTGCCCACCGACAACTCTGCGGGCAACTTCGTTAAGATTCAGCAGCGCGTGCCGGTGCGCATCGACTTCGTCAACCTTTCTAAGGAGGACAACGCCCGTTTGGCTGCTGGAATGATGGTGATAGTGAAAGCGGAGAGAAAGTAATACGATGAACAAGAATTTCCCGTTCTACGACTGGGTGCCCAAGCCTCTCGGAATCATTTTCCTGATTGTGCTTTTCATACCTATAATGACTGTCAGTGGAGTCTATTCAGCCAATAGCAGTGAGATGGTTGGGGGACTTGGCATCCAGTCAGAACATATCTCCTTCGTCGGCTTCATCACCTCTGTGGGAATGGCGGCGTTCTCGCCGTTCTTCTACACCGTGGTGTGCCTTCGCCGACAGAAGCTAATGAGCCTCATAGGATTCCCTATACTCATTGTGCTCAGCTATGTCTGCGCCCGCACCGAAAGCGTCTTCGTGCTTGGCCTATGCAGCCTTGTCATGGGCTTCGTGCGTCAGACATTGCTGATGACGACCCTGTTCACGCTTATAAAATACGGCTTCCACATCGAGGCGACCAACAACCTCACGGCGGGCAACGAGCCGCTGGAGGAAGAGGGTTGGGACAAGCTCGATACGGAAAAGACCACGTCGATGCCCACCATCTATTTCTTCTTTATGGTGCTGGGACAGATAGGCACATGGCTCACGGCATGGTTTGCCTACTACTACGAGTGGCAATATGTCTATTATGCCATGATGGCATCGATGCTCGTCGCCGTGCTCATCACACTCATTACCATGCCGTTCAATCCATATCCCACGAAGCACCCGCCGCTGTCGTTCTCAAAGTTTGGCAATGTGGTGGTATTCTCCGCCATGTGCTGCTCCTTTATATATATAATGGTATATGGAAAGACTCTCGACTGGTACGACGACCCGACGATACGCTGGTCAACGGTCATCTGCGTAATATCGACGCTTCTCTTCGTATATCTGGAGAAGACGCGCCAGTCGCCCTATTTTGTACTTGAGGCGCTGAAGTGGCGAAGCATTCAGGGCGGCATACTGCTCTTCCTCGGACTGATGATACTCAATTCGAGCCAGATGTTCGTCAACATCTTCGTCGGCGTGGGCATGAAGTGCGACAACCTGCAGATAGCCGAGCTTGGCAACTGGACTCTCGTTGGCTATTTCTTGGGACTGGTGTTTGCCATCTTCGCCAGTGCGAAGCATATCCATCTGAAATGGCTCTTCGCCTTGGGCTTCGTTTTCATCGGACTTTCCGCCCTCTATATGTATTTCGAGGTGCAGACCGATGGACTCTACGAGCGCATGAAATGGCCCGTAATAATCCGCGCCACTGGCATGATGCTGCTATACTCGCTCACCGCAGTATATGCCAACCAGCGAATGCCTTACCGACTGATGTCCACGTGGGTGTGCATCATGCTCACCGTGCGTATGATCATCGCTCCAGGCATTGGCTCGGCTCTCTATACCAACGTGTTCCAATACCGTCAGCAGCACTACATCATGCGCTATGCACAGGAATACGACCGCATGAACCAGCCCGTTGCCACCAATTACGACCAGACGGCACAAGGCATGATGTATCAGGGAAAGAGCGAGACTGAAGCGCAGCAGATGGCTTCCATATCGACCAAGGGAAAGGTTCAAGTGCAAGCCACTCTGACCACCATCAAGGAAATGGCGGGATGGACAATCTACGGTTGTCTGCTCTGTGCCTTTATCGTCGTCGCCGTTCCTTGGCCAAAGCGCGACATCAGCCGTGATACAAAGGAATGGCTCACACACAAGGTACTTACTCCACCTTCCTGGAGAGGAGAATAACCTTTTTTTCTTACATAGTTTCGCCGCCATTTGACAACAGTCTATGGTGGCGAAATGTTTTTTTAGTAAAAACATTCGTTTTTATGCCGTTCCTCTTGTTTTTTCGCATAATTTTATTAACTTTGCCACCCAAAAAACGATAAAAGGAATAAAATGAAAAAAAATGCATTAACATTCGTACTTTTGTTGACCGCCTTTAACGTTTGGTCGCAGAATTTCCAGTTACACTACGACTTCGGACGTAAGATCTACTCTGACGAGGAAGCCACTCGCCAGACGGTGACACTAACCTACGAGCAGTTCAAGGCCGATAAGTTGGGGTCATGGTACTGGTTTGTCGATTTCGACATGTACAGCGACGGCATGAAAGGTGCCTACACAGAAATCTCACGTGAGTTCACCTTTGCCAATCCTTCCTCGGCAGTTTCGCTTGCCGCTCACGCTGAATATGACGGTGGAATGACCACGTTCAAGAATGGCGGAGGCAGTCGCTTCCAGAATTCAGTCCTCATCGGTCCAGCCCTCAATGGTCATAACGGCGACTTCTCCACCACATGGTCTGTGCAGGCAATGTACAAACAATATTTCAAATACTACGAAAGCTCCGCCTATGCCTCGATGCAGCTCACGGGAGTGTGGAGCACGACTTTCGCCTCAGGCAAGTGTACCTTCTCGGGATTCATCGACCTCTGGCGCGGCGAAAAGTCGAACGGTCACGGGCAGCTCGTGCTCCTTACTGAACCCCAGCTCTGGTACAACATCGACAAGCATTTCTCCCTCGGCACCGAGATAGAAATCAGTGACAACTTCATATTTCCTGAGAACATAACCGACAAATCCTTCTATGTCAATCCGACCTTGGCAGTGAAATACAACTTCTAAACGCCCTGTCTTTTTCTTATGGAAACCTTACAGAGTTGCCACATTAAAAAAAACTCTATTTTGGTTTGCATTGTCGGTATTTTTGTTTACCTTTGCACTTAGAAATATTTTAATACTATTTTATTATGGAACAGAAACTATTGATTTACAATACACTGAGCCGTACAAAACAGCTCTTCGAGCCAATACACGCCCCCAACGTAGGCATGTATGTCTGCGGTCCTACCGTTTATGGCGACCCACATCTGGGACACGCCCGCCCTGCCATCACCTTCGACGTGCTCTTCCGCTATCTGAAGCATATCGGCTACAAAGTGCGCTACGTCCGCAACATCACCGACGTGGGACACCTTGAGCACGATGCTGACGAGGGCGACGACAAGATAGAGAAGAAGGCTCGTCTGGAACAGCTGGAGCCAATGGAGATAGCGCAACACTACACCAACCGCTACCACGAAGCCATGAAGGCACTCAACGTGCTGCCACCAAGCATCGAGCCACACGCCACCGGACACATCATCGAACAAGAAGAGCTGGTGAAGGAAATCCTTGCCAACGGATATGCCTACGAAAGCAACGGCAGCGTGTATTTCGACATTGAAAAATACAACCGCGACCACAAATACGGCATACTTTCGGGACGAAACCTCGACGACGTAATCAACAACAGCCGCGAACTTGACGGCGTGGGAGAGAAACGCAACCAAGTGGATTTCGCCCTATGGAAGAAGGCGCAGCCTGAACATATCATGCGCTGGCCAAGCCCCTGGAGCGACGGCTTCCCCGGATGGCACTGCGAGTGCACGGCTATGGGACGAAAGTATCTCGGCAAGCAGTTCGACATTCACGGCGGCGGCATGGACCTCGTGTTCCCTCACCACGAATGTGAGATAGCACAGGCTGTGGCAAGCCAGGGAGAGCCGATGGTGAAATACTGGATGCACAACAACATGATAACCATCAACGGACAGAAGATGGGCAAGTCGCTGGGCAACTTCATCACCCTCGAACAGTTCTTCACCGGCAATCACGAACTGCTGAAACAGGCGTTCAGCCCAATGGCAATACGCTTCTTCATTCTCTCCGCACACTACCGCGGCACCGTTGACTTCTCTAACGACGCCCTCGTGGCAAGCGAGAAGGGACTGGAGCGACTGATGAACGGACTCGCCGACCTCGACCGCATACAGCCACAGGCTGACTGCGACGCTGAGACGAAGAAAATGGTGAAGGAACTGCGCCAAAAGTGCTACGATGCCATGAACGACGACCTCGCCACTCCACTTGTCATAAGCCACTTGTTTGAAGCTTGCTCCACCGTCAACAAGCTGCTCGACCACAAGGCGACAATCTGCGCCGAATGTCTCGACGAACTGCGTCAGACCATGCGCCTCTTCGCCTTCGACATTCTCGGCTTGACCGACCAGAAAGGCAGCAGCAACGAAGCCCGCGAAGAAGCCTTCGGCAAGGTTGTCGATATGGTTCTCGAACTCCGCTCTAAGGCTCGCGCCAACAAGGATTGGGCAACGTGCGACCAAATCCGCGACGCCCTTAAAGCAGCAGGGTTTGAAGTAAAAGACACAAAAGACGGCTGCGTCTGGAAGTTGAACGTATAATTGGTACGTTGAAGGTTTAAATTGAACTTTCAACCTTAAAAACTAACATAACAACAAAACAATGGGCTAAGTAAGGGCGTTTAGTGCTTAACTTGTGTGCCATTGTTTTGTTGTTATGTTAAGTAAGTTGTTAAAGTCAGGAACGGTGTAGCTTCGCTATTGCTTTGTTTAGGCTTGTTTTATATATGCTCGCAAAGCGAAGCCACAGCGAAGGAAAGGCGAAGGAAGGGCAACCTTCAATGTTCAACTTTCCTACTTTTTCTTCTCCGCTGTCGGATAGCTCACCCTTGCGTGATAGATTGTCTTTAGCTTCTCCACGAGCACAGTCTTTGCGTAGGTAATGTCTCGGAACGTTATCGGGCACTCGCGGAAGAAGCCTTCTGACACCATTCCGTCGATAAGTCGGTTGACGAGTTCACGTATTGATTTCTCGTCGTAGCTTGTAAGGGAGCGTGAGGCAGCCTCAACAGCGTCTGCCATCATCAGAATGGCCTGCTCGCGTGTGAAAGGATTTGGCCCCGGATAGGTGAACAACAGGTCGTCAACATTGTCTTCAGGATTCTCGTTCTTGTATTTCACATAGAAGTATTTTGTCTTTCCCTGTCCGTGGTGCGTACTGATGAAGTCGCGAATTATTGATGGCAGGTTGTTGCGCTCCGCCATCTTCAGTCCCTCGGTAACATGGCTGATGATTACTTGTGCACTCTCGATGTACGTAAGCTCCTCATGCGGATTGATGCCCGACTGATTTTCAGTGAAATAGATAGGATTGCTCATCTTGCCAATGTCGTGATATAATGCTCCCGTCCTCACCAGTTGTGCCTTAGCTCCAATTTTGTTGGCTATCTCAGATGCCAAGTTACTTACCTGTATGGAATGTTGGAACGTGCCGGGAGCCACTTCGCTCATGCGTCGCAACAAGGGATTATTGGTGTTGGAAAGTTCGATGAGCGTTATGTCGGAGATGAATCCGAAGGTCTTTTCCATAAGATAGAGCAGTGGATAGGCGAAAAGCAGCAGCACGCCATTGACCATCAGATAATTGTAATAGCTCATGTCAAATTCCGAAAATTCGGTCATGCGTATGAGGTCAAAGGCGAAGTTCATTATCATGCCCACCAAAGTGACAATGATGGCAGTCTTGAACAGTTGCGACCTAAACTGCAACTCTCGCAGTGAATAGACGGCAGCCATGCCTGCCACCACCTCCACCACAATGAATTCCAGCGGATGCTGCAGCATGACCGAACAGATGAGAATCATGGTGAGATGGGTGACGATGGCAGTGCGCGAATCCATGAACACACGCGTAAAGATTGGCACCATAGCGTAGGGAAGTATATACACATGTGCCACCGTGTTCCTCACCATCAGTCCCGTCAGCAGCACGAAGAATATTATCAGCGAGTAGAGCATCGCCACGTTTCGCGCTTTCTCGAAATAGTCCTTTCTGAACAGAGTGAGGTAAATGGTGAAAAAGGCTATGATTACGAACACGTATAGCCCTTCGCCGCAAAGCGTCAGACGCTGTTGTGTGGTATCGCTGTTGCGCTTCTCGTTCTCCTTCTTGTACGACTCGATGGCAAGGAAGGCATATTCGTCAACTATCTCTCCGCGATCGATAATCTTCTGTCCCTTCTGCGCCACGCCACAAGCCAAGGGGATGCTACTGAGCATGTCGTGTAGGCTTTCGTCGCTACGCAACTTGTCGTAAGTGATGTTTGCCGTGATGTAGTTGTTGAGGTTACATTTCTGCAGTTGGCTTCGATGCTGTTCGATGGATTCGTCAAGAAACAGTTGCTCGTAAGCCTTCTTGGTTGAGAGGAATGACGTCATGAGCACCGGCGCAGCATTCTTTCCATCGACGAGACGAATCATCTGCGTGGTGTCAGATGCGAACTTGCTATAATCGGCAGAGCTGACGACACCTATCTGGTAAATCTTGTGCAGACGGTTGGCAATGATGCTGATATAATCGTCGGATAGTCCTGGAATGCCATCGGCAAAGTCGGCGACGAACTTCCTGACCATGGAACCTTCAGTCTCCTTGTTCAAATTGAAATACGGTTCGTATTCCTTCATGATGCTGTCTTTCTCGTTCTTTATGGCTTCCTCCGACTTGTAGATAGGGAAGTCGAAAGGAGCTGTGAAATCAGCATATTTCCATGGTTTTCCCTGCTCAGCATAGAAATAGTTGCGTCCGTCGCGTGGCATGAGCCACACGATTATTGCCACTGTTGCGACAACTATGATACATCGCAACAAGATATCGTGCCATGTGATGTCTTCTCTAAACTTAAAACTGCTCATTGTATGTGTTTTGATTCTTTTTCGAGGGCGAAAATACTAAAAAAATGTCGAAATAACAAAGATATATTGGAAAAATTGTATAAAAATGGATTTTATTTATTACTTTTGCACAAATTATTTTCCCTTTGGATTGAAATTAGCAGAAAAATGGCAGAAAGAAGAGTAAGGGTGCGCTTTGCACCAAGCCCTACGGGGGCATTACACATAGGCGGCGTACGTACCGCCCTCTACAACTATCTTTTCGCACGTCAGCACGGCGGCGACCTTGTGTTCAGAATTGAAGACACAGACTCCAACCGCTTCGTCCCCGGAGCAGAGGAGTATATCATCGAGTCGTTCCGTTGGCTCGGCATAAAGTTCGACGAGGGAGTGTCCTTCGGCGGCGAACATGGTCCCTACAGGCAGAGCGAGCGCAGGGCAATATACAAGGAATACGTCAAGCAGTTGCTCGACAACGACAAGGCTTACATCGCCTTCGACACGCCAGAGGAACTGGAGGCGAAGCGTCAGGAGGTACAGAACTTCCAATACGATGCTTCTACGCGTCTATCCATGCGCAACTCGCTCTCGATGCCCAAAGATGAGGTAGATAAGCTCATTGCCGAGGGTAAACAGTATGTGGTGAGATTCAAAATAGAGCCAGGAATGGCAGTACACGTCGATGATCTCATTCGCGGCGACGTTCGCATCATGAGCGACATTCTCGACGACAAGGTTCTCTACAAGAGTGCCGACGAGCTGCCAACATACCATCTTGCCAATATCGTCGATGATCACCTCATGGAGATAACCCACGTCATTCGTGGCGAGGAGTGGCTGCCCAGTGCCCCACTCCACGTGCTACTCTACAAGGCCTTTGGCTGGGAGGACACCATGCCTCGCTTTGCCCATCTGCCACTGCTGTTGAAGCCTGAGGGCAAGGGCAAATTGAGCAAGCGCGACGGCGACCGCCTCGGCTTCCCCGTATTCCCATTGGAGTGGCACGACCCGAAGTCGGGCGAAGTCTCGTCGGGCTATCGCGAGAGCGGCTACTTCCCCGAGGCAGTGATCAACTTCCTCGCCTTCCTTGGCTGGAACCCAGGCACCGAACGCGAGCTTTACAGCCTCGACGAGCTTGTGCCACTATTCGACATCAGCAAGTGTAGCAAGGCTGGCGCACGCTTCGACTATCAGAAAGGCATCTGGTTCAACCACGAGTACATATTGCAGAAGTCAGCTGACGAGATTGCAGCCATATTCGCACCAACGGTCAAGGCCAACGGTGTAGAGACGACACTGGAGCGCGTTACCCGCGTGGTAGAGATGATGAAAGACCGCGTCAGCTTCGTCAGCGAGTTGTGGCCGCTGTGCTCGTTCTTCTTCGTTGCCCCGACGGAATACGACGAGAAGACGCGCAAGAAGCGTTGGAAGGAAGACTCGGCACAGGCAATGACAGAACTTGCCTCATTGCTTGAAGGCCTCGCCAACTTCTCCGTGGAGTCGCAGGAGAAGGCCGTTGAGCAGTGGATAGAACAGAAGGACTACAAGCTTGGCAACATCATGAACGCGTGGCGACTGACGCTGGTAGGCGAGGGCAAGGGTCCTGGAATGTTCGACATATCTGCCTTCCTTGGCAAAGAAGAGACACTGCGTCGAATGAAACGTGCAATTGAAACATTAGGCTGACGATATGCTTTATAATTTGGCGATATACTTCTACCTTCTCGGAGTGGCCATAGCCAGTCTTTTCAGCAAAAAGGTGAAAAAGATGTGGCGTGGCGAGCGCAATGCGTTCGACGTGCTAAAGCACAACGTCGATCCCACGGCGAAGTATGTCTGGTTTCATGCCGCCTCGCTTGGCGAGTTCGAGCAGGGACGACCAATTATGGAGAGTCTTCGTGTGTTGCATCCCGAATATAAGATTCTGCTAACCTTCTTCTCCCCCTCGGGTTACGAAGTACGCAAGGACTACAAGGGAGCCGACATAATCTGCTATCTGCCCTTGGACACTCCAATCAATGCCATCCGTTTCCTACGTCTCATACGCCCCGTCATGGCGTTCTTCATCAAATATGAGTTCTGGTACAACTATCTCCACATATTGAAGCATCGCAACATACCAACCTACAGCGTGTCGAGCATCTTCCGTCCAGAGCAGGTGTTCTTCCGCTGGTATGGTCGGCACTATGCCAGCGTTCTTCGCTGTTTCACTCATTTCTTCGTTCAGAACGAGCAGAGCCGCCATCTGCTTGAAAAGATTGGCATCACCACCGTGAGCATCACGGGCGACACGCGCTTCGACCGCGTGCTGCAAATCAAGGAGCAGTCGAAGCGTCTGCCCATAATAGAGGCTTTCAAGCAAGGCGGCAAGGTGTTCGTGGCGGGCAGCAGTTGGCAGCCCGACGAGGACATCTTCATTCCTTATTTCAATACCGATGACACCTGGCGCATCATCATTGCTCCACACGTCATCTCCGAGGAACATCTTCAGCAGATAGAGCAAAAACTACAAATGAAGACCGTGCGTTATACGCAAACCACACCGGAGGAGGTTGCCGAGGCTCGTTGCCTCATCATTGACTGCTTCGGACTGCTATCGAGCATTTACCACTATGGCGAGGTGGCTTACGTTGGCGGTGGCTTTGGTGTTGGCATCCACAATGTGCTGGAAGCAGCCGTTTGGGGCATGCCTGTCATCTTCGGTCCCAACAACAAGCATTTCCAGGAAGCTCAGGGCCTCATGGCTTGTGGAGGCGGCTATGAAATAAGAAACGAAACGGAATTTGCCAAGCTCCTCGACAATTTTGCCGACGACAAGCACTACCTAAGTTTCTGCGGCGGCAAATCGGCACACTTCGTAAATAGTCAGGCAGGAGCGACGAAAGCAATACTGCGGTCGATAGAGGTGAAGGGTGAAGCCCCCTCCAACATTTAATTCTTAACTCAACTTTCGCACGTTAATCATGTTTAGAAATGAGCGTTCAATGAGCGGGCTGAACCAAAGGTCGCCGGCCGAAGGGAAAGGCAAAGCCCAACAGCTTATAGCCCAGGGCAACGCCCTGGGTAGGGATATCGCCTCAAGTGCGCCCTGTAAGGGCGTATACATAACTACCATTTACCCCACAGGGCGTTGCCCTGGGATATGGGCTGTTGCCCATTCAGGGCGTGCTCAATACGCTCATTACCAACTATATGGTACTTGCGAAACTTAAATTTTTAATTCTTAATTTTTAATTCTTAATTCTTAATTCTTAATTTTAAACCCTGTGGCTTTAATAAAATCAATAAAAGGCTTGACTCCAAAATGGGGTCGCGAATGTTACTTTAGCGAAAATGCAACCATCGTAGGAGAAGTGACGATGGGCGATGAGTGTTCAATATGGTTCAATGCCGTGGTCCGTGGCGATGTGGCACCAATAACAATCGGTGACCGTACCAACGTGCAAGACGGTGCTTGCATACACGTCACCAACACAACTGGACCGACAGTGATAGGCAACGACGTGACCATAGGCCACAATGCAACCGTACATGCCTGTACAATTCGCGACGGCGCACTCATTGGAATGGGTGCTACACTGCTCGACCATTGCGACATTGGCGAGGGTGCAGTAGTCGCGGCAGGCGCTCTCGTACTGCAGAACACAAAGATTGGGCCTCATGAGCTTTGGGGCGGCGTACCGGCAAAGTTCATCAAGCATACTCGTCCCGACCAAGCGGAAAACTTTGGCCGTCACTATGTAGAATATTCTAAATGGTATTTGGAGGAAACCAAAGAGTGAAGAATGTTTTTGGAGGGTAAAACCATACCCTCCAAAAACATTTGATTCTAACTACAGTTCCACCACAATGGTGTGCGTTCCGGCAGAGTAAGGAATGATTGTGCCTTCTACGAGCTGTCCGTCAACCACGAGCGACTTCACGCCTGTCTGTTTGCCATCAGGATTCTTCACCGTAATGGTGTATTCCGCATCGCGATACTTACGGCGAACGGTGTATTCCTTTGCCGATGAAGGCAGACACGGACGGACGGCAAGGCCCTCATAGTCAGGCTGTATGCCGAGAATGTATTGGCTCACCGTCAGCCACATCCACGCAGCAGTACCCGTCAGCCATGAGTTCTTTCCTTCACCCGGACGATAAGCGTCCTTTCCTGCCACCATCTGACAGTTGACGTATGGCTCAACCTTGTGGAGCGTCTGATGCTTCTCCTCTACGTATGAAGGCAGAATCTTCGTGTAGTGTTCCCAAGCTTCGTTGCCTCGTCCTGCCACGGTCATTCCTATGATGACCCAAGGATTGTTGTGGCAGAAGATGCCCGCATTCTCCTTGTAGCCTTCGGGATAAGATGAAATTTCACCCATCTCTACGTGATAGGTGGTGTAGGCAGGATTGTTAAGCACAATGCCGTGTTCACAATCCATCATGCGCTCAACAGAGTCTATTGCCTTGTCGCACAAACCTTCGTCAAGACCTATTCCAGCCATCGTACACCAGCCTTGGCTCTCGATGAATATCTTACCCTCTTCGTTCTCCTGCGAGCCAATCTTGTTACCGTAGAAGTCATAGGCGCGGAGGAACCATTCGCCATCCCAACCGTCTTTCTTCACAGCCTTTTCCATTGCCTCCACTGCAGCAGCCATGTTGTCAGCTTCTGTCTCAAAACTATCTATGCCGTATTTCGTTGCGTCCTCGCCTTGCTTTGCCAGTTGGCGGCAAAGTGAGACGTATTCCTTGCCCGTAACGACGAAAAGACCAGCAATCATCAGCGATTCTGCCTTTGAGCCTTCACTCTTGTTTTCTGTGGTTTGGAAGCTCTCGTTGGGATCCCATGAGAAGCAGTTGAGGTTAAGGCAGTCGTTCCAGTCAGCACGTCCTATCAGTGGCAGAGCGTGAGGGCCAAGGTTGTTTGTGACGTGTTCCATTGATATTTTCAGATGCTCAAACAGTGTCTTTTCGCTTCCCGGCTGATTGTCGAAAGGAACAGGTTCTGTGAGTATGGAGAAGTCGCCCGTCTCTTTCAGATATGCGGCAGTGCCGAAGATGAGCCAACAAGGGTCGTCGTTGAAACCTCCACCAATGTCGTTGTTGCCGCGCTTTGTCAGAGGCTGATACTGATGGTAGCAACCGCCGTCGGGGAACTGTGTAGAAGCAATGTCGATGATGCGCTGACGTGCACGACTTGGCACAAGGTGAACAAAGCCCACAAGGTCTTGGTTTGAGTCGCGGAATCCCATTCCTCTACCTACGCCACTCTCGAAGAAGCTGGCAGAACGCGAGAAATTGAACGTCACCATACACTGATACTGGTTCCAGATGTTCACCATGCGGTCGAGCTTGTCGTTTCCGCTTTCTACAGAGAAATTGCCGAGCAGTTTGTCCCAATAAGCGCAGAGTTCAGCAAAGGCTGCATCGACCTTTTCCGTTGTGTTGAAACGCTCTATCAGTTCGTGAGCCTTCCGCTTGTTTATCACCTTCTTAGTCTCGAACTTCTCTTCCTGTTCGTTCTCTATGTAGCCAAGCAGGAACACTAAGTCGCGAGTCTCTCCAGGGGCAAGCTCCACCTCTATATACTGCGAGGCTATGGGACTCCAGCCGTGGGCGTGGCTATTGCGTGGACGTCCTTCCACAACGGCGTCAGGAGCCGACTTCTCAGAGTAGAGACCCACGAATGTCTCGCGGTCGGTGTCAAAGCCCTGAATCTCTGTGTTCACTGTGTAGAAGGCGTAATGATTGCGGCGTTCGCGATATTCCGTTTTGTGGTAGATGGTAGAGCCTTCAATCTCAACTTCGCCAGTAGAGAAGTTGCGTTGGAAGTTTTCCATGTCTGTTGCGGCGTTCCATAGGCACCACTCTGTGAATGAGAAGAGTTTCAGCTGCTTCTTCTCGTTGGTAGTGTTCCTCAGAGTGAGTTTCTGCACCTCGCCCCAAGTCTTCAAAGGCACGAAAAAGAGTACGGATGCCTCTATACCGTTCTTACTTCCCGTGACGCGCGTATAACCCATTCCGTGTCGGCACTCGTATGCGTCGAGTGGCGTTCGGCAAGGTTTCCATCCAGGATTCCAGATGGTGTCGCCGTCCTTCAGGTAGAAGTAGCGTCCATCGTTGTCCATCGGTACATTGTTGTAGCGATAGCGCGTGATGCGGCGGAACTTTGCGTCCTTGTAGAAACTGTAGCCTCCGGCTGTGTTGGAGATGAGGGAGAAGAAGTCTTCATTGCCCAGATAGTTAATCCACGGCCAAGGTGTCTGTGGATTGGTGATGACATACTCGCGATTCTTGTCATCAAAGTGTCCGTACTTTTTTTCCATTTCTATATATAAATGATGAATATGCGTTGTAGGTTTCTGCCCACAAAATTAGTTTTTTTTATCGTAACGACAAAGGAAAACGCCTTTTTTTTCGCCAAAAGACAATATAAGTCAAGCAGTACGCTAAAATAGTATCAATTTTTGATATTCAATGTATATGCGGTTTCAGAATTTTTGCCTATCTTTGCCGACGTATTGCAATAACTAAAAATAAATGTAATGGAAATGAAAAGAATTGTTTTACTTGCTGTCGTGGTTGTAGCAGCCATCGTAGCGTGCGTGTTGTGGATGAACAAGAAAGACAATGCTGACGACGGTGGCAAGTTTGTGAAAGTTGTCGATGGACACTTCCAGCGCGACGGCAAGCCTTACTATTATGTAGGCACAAACTTCTGGTATGGTGCCATTCTCGGATCTGAGGGACGTGGCGGCAACCGCCAGCGACTCTGTCAGGAACTTGATGACATGAAGGCAATGGGCATTGACAATCTGCGCATTCTCGTGGGCAGCGACGGCGAAGAGGGAGTGCTGACAAAGGTTGAGCCAACGCTGCAAAAGGCACCAGGAGTGTATAATGACACCATTCTTGCAGGCCTCGACTATCTGCTCATGGAGATGGGAAAGCGCGACATGGTGGCTGTGCTCTACCTCAACAACTCATGGGAATGGAGCGGCGGCTATGGCTTCTATCTTGAACATGCGGGCGAAGGCGTTGCACCACGTCCAAACGAAGCCGGCTATCCTGCCTTCATGGACTTTATGCGCAAATATGCGACCTCGGAGAAGGCTCATAAACTCTTCTACGACTATGTTCGATTCATCGTCGGACGCACAAACCGATACACCAACGTTGCCTATATCGATGATCCCGCCATAATGTCGTGGCAGATAGGTAACGAGCCACGAGCTTTCGGCAAGGAAGAACTGGAGCCTTTCGCCAAGTGGCTTGCCGAAACGTCAGCTCTCATACGCAGTCTCGACCCTAACCACCTCATTTCAATAGGCACTGAAGGTGCATGGGGTTGCGAAGGCGACTACGAAACTTTCGAGAAGATAAGCGGTGACCCGAACATCGACTACTGCAACATCCACATCTGGCCATATAACTGGAGTTGGGCAAAACCCGAGCGACTGATAGAAGACTTGCCTGCTGCTTGCGACAGCACGAAGCAATACATCGACCGCCACATAGAAATATGCGACCGTCTGAATAAGCCTCTCGTGATGGAAGAGTTTGGCTATCCGCGCGACGGTTTCAAGTTCGACAAGCACACTACTACGCAAGGTCGTGACGGCTACTACCAATACGTCTTCTCGCTCGTTGCCGACAATGCAGAGAACGGCGGTAAGTTTGCGGGCTGCAACTTCTGGGCATGGGGTGGACGTGCCAATCCCCAACACGAACAATGGCAGCCAGGCGACGACTATACAGGCGACCCAGCACAGGAAGCCCAAGGCCTCAACTCCGTATTTTCCACCGACACCTCCACACTCAACATCGTAAGGGAGCAAGTGGCGAGAATGAGGAAAATTAATTAAATGAAGAGTGAAGAATTAAGAGTGAAGAATGATTAAATAAAAGTTTCACACTTTAGAATCCAATGCGCACTGAAAGGGCAAAAAAGTTAATATCCAGATTGTTTTGCACAATTGATAGCACCATTTGAAAATTTTTGCTTTTTCAGAGTGATATTTATAGAAACATCAATGAGGGTGTGTCAAAAGTAACTGGCACACCCTCTTTTTAGCATTGTACATCTTGTTTCATTTTAAGTTCGCTTTTTTAGGCGGCAATCCCATAATTTTCGATTATTACCCCAACAAGCGTTATATGAGGAGGATTTGGCTTAGAAAGGCGTAATAAACGAGTGAAAAGCCTCTCTATAAATTCATTTTGGGCTTTTCGCAAGAGTTTTCTCAGATCATCCTCCTTCATCCGCATGAACGTGGCATCAGGATCCGTCTTGGATATGCAGGACAGCCGAAGGACTTGTACGTACTCATAAGATCTGTGATGTCAAGAGCGTCAATTATGCCGCTCAGAAGGCGCATAGGATTCCGGGATTTTTTCACCAAAAAACGAAGGAAAAAGCTCGCATTCTGCCTAATTGTAAAATTTAAATTGTAACTTTGCCATTGTGTATAAAACTATGTACAAAGATACAAAAATCTTTGATACAACAAAACCCTGGCTTGAGAAAGTCGGGGTTTTGAACGTTATAAAAATGTAAAGAGGGTGTGCCCGTTACTTTTGACACACCCTCATGGTCTTATTGGATTTTCAGTCCATCACAAATTCCTACCCTTAAACACTCGTACCTCCCCCTCCGAGCGCATGGAAGAGCGTGGTAAGCGACTCGAGCATGGCGTAGCGTTCGGCTATAAGGTCGAGCTGCGCCGAGAGTAGTTGTTGGCGAGCGGTCAGCACGTGCAGATAGTTTGCCGAGCCGTACTGCATCTGCTGCTGCGTGTGGCTGACCGTCTGCTGCAGCTGTTCAACCTGCTGCGCTATCAGGAGGCAGCGTACCTTGCTCGTGTGGCACGCAGCAAGAGCGTCGTTCACCTCCTTGCCCGCGTCGAGCAGGCTTTGCTGCCATTCCACAGCCGCCTGCTGCTGACGGACTTGGGCTGCCTTGAGATTGGCGGTCAGCTTGCCCTTGTTGAAAATGGGCTGGACAAGGCTGGCGGCTGCGCTGAGCAATGCCGCCCCAGGATTGCTCACGGCTGCACCGCCGCTGTTTGTCCAGCCCGCACTGCCACTAAGTGTAAGATTTGGATAGAAACTACCTTTGGCCTTGGCAGTGTTGAAGTAGGCCTGCTTCAGTCGCGACTCGCTGCTGCGCACGTCGGGACGCTGGGCAAGCAGCCCGACGCTGACACCCGTAGAAATCGCCGACGGCATGTGTTGTTCTTCGATGGTAGTGCGTGCAATCGTTCCTGACAGTCGCCCGACGAGTGCGCATAGCGAGTTCTCTGTGTTTATGGTTTGTTGTCGGAGTTGTTCGCGAAGGGCTTCGGTGGAAAGAAGGCTTGCCTGGGCTTGGCTGACATCGGCGAGCGTACTCTGCCCCGCTTCCATCAGTGCCTCAAGCGTACTGACGTATTCCGTCCAGTTGACTATGGTCTCTTCCACGGTCGCGCTCTTGCGGTCGAGGGCAAGTAGCGTGTAGTATTGGCTTGCCACGGTGGCAATGAGCTGCGACTGCACCGCCTGTGCGTAAGTCTCGCGCTCCTCGACGGTTGCGGCGGCCATGCGCCGCTCGTTGGTCAGCCGACCAAAGATGTCTGCTTCCCAGCTCACGTCGGCTCCTGCCGACCATGTCTTCACGGCTTTAGCCCCGTCGTAACTGCTTGTGGCGGCATTGGCGGCGAGGTCGAGGCTGGGCAATAGTGCCTTGCGTGCCGCCGAGAGCGACGCTTCGGCCTCTATCGTGGCGAGGCGTGCCGTGCGCAGGTCGGCATTGCGCTCCAGTGCCTCACCGATGAGCTGTTGCAGACAAGGGTCGGTGAACAGCTGCTGCCACGACATCGAGGCAAGGCGTGATGCCTCGTCGTCCGCAACGGCGGTGTCGGCAGAGCCTACGATGAGGTCGGTGGCATCGGCGGCACGCTCGCGGCTGTAACCCGTGTATAGGCCGCAGCCGTCCAACAGGACTGTCGCTGCGGCAATTGAAATGAACATGACCAAATGACGTGGCATGACGCGCTCCTGAAGTGTCTGGAATGCTATGAAGAACACTGGCACGACGAACAGCAGGGCAATGGTACCCACTGCCATACCGCCAATGACGCCGAGCGAGAGCGAGATGTTGCCGTTGGCTCCCGCACCAGTGGAAAAGGCGAGGGGCAACATGCCGACTATCATCGTTAGAGCCGTCATCAGGATTGGACGCAGACGTGCGCCAGCGGCTCCCATGGCAGCCTGGGCTATGGTCATGCCCTCGCGGCGGCGTGCCGAGGCATACTCAGTCAGGAGGATAGCGGTCTTGGCAAGCAGACCGATGAGCATAATCAGACCCACCTGCATATAGACGTTGTTTTCAAGCCCAAACGCCCAGGCGAAAAGGAACGAGCCGAGCAGACCGAAAGGAACACTGAGCATGACGGCAAGCGGAATGAACAGGCTCTCATAGAGCGCGCAGAGGATGAGATAGACGAAGACGATGCAGATGACAAAGATTATGTAAGTGTTGCTCGTCGATCTCGACTCCTCGCGCGTCATGCCAGAGAATTCATAACCATAGCCTCGTGGTAGCGTCTGTCGTGCAACCTCGCCAATGGCGCGTATGGCGTCGCCCGATGAATAGCCTTCGGCTGGCTGTCCGTTGACGGCTATCGAGGTGTAGAGGTTGAAGCGTGTTAGCGACTCTGAGCTGTAGATCTTCCTCAGCGAGAGGAAATGCCCCACGGGAGCCATCTCGCCCGATGCGGTGCGCACGAACATGTTGTCGAGCGAGTGGCGGTCAAGACGGTAGTCGGCAGGTGCCTGCACCATCACACGATAGAGTTTCGAGAAGGCGTTGAAGTTGCTGGCGTAGTTGCCACCGATATAGCCGTTGAGCACGTTCAGCACGGTGGTGGGCGTAATGCCCGCACGTTCGCATTTGGCAGCATCTACCTCAACCATGTATTGCGGATATTTTGCTGAGAAGGCTGTATAGGCCTGCGAGATTTCCTCGCGTTTGTTAAGCCCCTCGATGAAGTCGTTGGTCACGCTCATGAGGTCGCCGACGGTACCGCCCTTACGGTCCTGAACGTAAAGTTCGAAACCATTGCTCATGCCGTAGCCCATGATGGTGGGCTGGGCGAAAGCGAAGATGGATGCCGACTTGATGTCTGCTGTCTTCATCAATATGCGGCCAATGACAGAGTTGATGTCCTGTCCCTTACCAGTACGCTCGTCCCAGTTGTGCAGTTTGGTTATTATCATTCCTCCAGCCGAGGTCTGACCGCCGAGTGAGCTGTAGCCGGCCACGTTAGAGTAGCTTTCCACTTCGGGAATTGTCTTCAGCGAGTCCTCGACGGCCTTCATGGCCTTCTTCGTCTGGCTGAGCGTACTACCTGCGGGCGTTGTGACATTGACAAACAGCGTTCCCATGTCCTCGTCAGGAATGAGTCCCGTCTTGGTCGAGGTCATCAGTGCGCCGAGCAACAAGATGCAGGTGGCGAGCAACGACCACGAAATCCACTTATGGCGGAACAGCAGGCGCAGACCGCTCTTGTAGCGGAGGACAAGGGTACGGAAGGCCGCGTCGAAAGCGAGATGAAACTTCTCAGAAAAGCCTCTTGCATTCATAGAACCTTCCGCGCCCCACGGCCTCATTATCAAAGAGCAGAGAGCTGGGCAAAGGGTCAAGGCGTTGACAGCCGAGATACCGACCGCGACAGCCATCGTCAGACCGAACTCCTCGTAGTAGGTACCACTCGTACCGCCCATGAAAGAAGTAGGTATGAAAACTGCCATGAACACCAAGGAGGTAGTGAAGATGGCCGTCGCTATGCCGTCCATTGCCCGTGATGTCGCCTCATGAGGCGACCGTTCGCCCTCGTCGAAGCGTGCCTGTACTGCCTCGACAACCACTATGGCATCGTCAACCACCGTACCTATCACAAGCACGAGGGCAAACAGAGTGAGGAGGTTGAGCGAGAAGCCGTAGGCATACATGAAGGCGAAGGTGCCTATGAGCGATACTATTATGGAGATTGTTGGTATTATGGTCGAACGGAGGCTCTGTAGGAATAAGAACACCACGAGCACGACGAGACAGATGGTCTCAAGCAGCGTCTGCACCACCTCCGATGTGGCGGCGTTCAGGAAGTCGTTGGTGTCCATCAGGCTTTTTATTTCCAGTCCTTCGGGCAGTTCCTCCTGTATCTCGTCGAGCAGGCGGTCGATCTGCTCGTTTATGTCGTGTGCGTTGGAGCCTGCCGTCTGCGACACCATCGCCGTGGTGCCAGGGTGTGAGTTCACTTGGTTGCTGTATGCGTAGTTCTGAACGCCCAGCTCCACTCGTGCCACATCCTTCAGCCGCAGCACCTCGCCGCCGTCGAGAGCCTTTATTACGATGTTGCCGAACTCACCTGCCTTCTCGTAGCGTCCGCGGTATTTAAGCGTGTATTGGAAGGTATTGTCGGAGTTGTCACCCAACGTACCTGTTGCGGCCTCCACGTTCTGCGCGTCGAGCTTGCCAATAACATCGGCAGGTTCCAGTTTGTACTGCGCCATCTTCTGCGGGTTGAGCCAGATGCGCATGGCATACTCGCTTCCCATGGTGTTGACGCTTCCCACACCCTTTATACGGAGAATCTTTGGCTCGACGTTTATCTTGAAATAGTTTGTGATGAAATCGTTGTCGAATGAGTCATCGGGGCTGAACAACGAGATGATTTTCAGCATCGAGTTCTGCCTTTTCTCAACGGTCACACCAATCTTTGTCACCTCGGCGGGCAACTTTCCCTCGGCTTGGCTGACACGGTTTTTCACGTTCACCGTAGCCATGTCGGGATCGGTGCCTTGCTCGAAGTTCACCGTTATTGTAGCTGAGCCCATATTCGTTGCCGTGGAGGTCATGTACGCCATGTTCTCCACTCCATTTATCGACTCTTCCAATGGCACTACAACGCTTTTCAGCACGGTCTCGGCGTTGGCTCCCGAATATGTTGCACTAACCGATATGGTTGGCGGCGCGATGTCGGGATATTGTTCCATTGGTAGGTTCACCAGACCTATTATGCCAACAAGCACTATCATAACCGATATGACGCAAGCCAATATCGGTCGGTTAAGAAATACTTTTATGTTCATTGTTCTATATAGGAGTTCAAGGAGTTCATTTCACAATTATTCCATCATGCAGCAATCCCGCTCCTTCGGCTATAATAACGTCGCCCTGCTTCAGTCCATGCGTGACGATGAAGAGGCTGCCGTTGTCATAGTCGGACACTTTTATCTCAGTAGATTTCGTCTTGCCTTCAACTACCTTATACACGAAGTGCTTGTCCTGCAACTCATAGGTGGCTTCCTGCGGAATGACCACCACATCGTTCATCTCATACGGCATGATAATGGTTCCAGTACCGCCGTTGCTCAGCGTCTGTCGCGCATTGGAGAACGTGGCACGCAGAGCCACCGCACCTGTTGCCGCATCGACATTGCCGCTGATAGCATCCACCGTGCCCTTCGCCTCGTATTCCTTGTCGTCGGCAAGTCGCAGCATCACCTTTGGCATTGCCTCGATAGCTTTGGCGAGCGAGCCGTGTTCGGCAGTCAACCGTTGCATCTCCGTCTCGGTTATGGAAAAGTAGGCGTGTATCTGCTGATTGTCGGCTACGGTGGCGAGGGGCTCTGCCATCGATGGTCCCACGAGTGCACCAACACGATAGGGCATCATGCCCGTCACGCCGTCGGCAGGACTCTTCACTGTTGTGTATGAGAGGTTATTGCGTGCTGACAGCTCCGTAGCCTCAGCGTCCTGCAGTGCCGCGCGCAACTGGTTCACATCATTTTGAGCCTGCTCCACTTCGAAGTCGCTCACCACGTTCTTCTCTCTCAGTGCCAGTTTGCCCTTCAGCGTCAGTTCGGCATTGGCGAGCTGCGCCTTGGCAGCGTTCACCTGTGCCGTGGCATTCTGCAAAGCCGCTTTGTATGGCACTTGGTCGATAACGAACATCGTCTGGCCGCGTTTTACTCTCGCGCCCTCACCAACGCAAATTTCGGTGATAGTTCCACTCACTTGCGGACGCACCTCCACAGTCTGCACGCCGCGCAACGTAGCGGTGTATTCGCGGTCGATGGTGCAGCCCGACTTTTCAATCTTCAGTGTCTTGTAGTTGCCTGCGCCTATCTTCGCTGACGGCTTGCCGCACGACATCATAATCGTGACGCAGGCACTAACTACAATCATTTTCATTAACGAATTACTATTCATTGCAAATATGTACTTTTGTTTTTGGCTGCAAAATTACGGTATTGTGCTGAAAGCATCGTTGTCCCGATGGTTTCGTTTTTTGTCTATATGGAAACAAAATAGCCACGGTTGTTAATGCTGTGGAGTATGTAGGAGAAAATGACGAGTTTTTTCGATAATAAATGTTATCCTTACGCTCTTTGTTGCCAGAAAGGGCAAAAACGACTACTTTTGCAGCCATGGAAATAAATGATTTTGAAAATCGATACGATGCCTTGGCGCATCTTAACCATCAAGTCGGCTTGTGGAGACTGTCGGCAAAGGACATTGCCAAAGGCGAATCGGTGGCACTCAGCGTAAAAATGATTATTGTGGTGACACACGGAGGTATGTGCCTACGCGTGGGCGAGCGCGACTGCGTGATATCGGCTCCTGCTTTCGCCGATCTTTCAGGCAGTAGCTCGGCAGTGCGCCTACTGTCGGCATCTGACGACGTAGAGGGATTTGTGTTTCTGTTCACATCGGAGTATCTTGTGCGTCTGTTCAGAAATCATCCACCGTTCAGCATAGACTATGTCAGTTTCATTCAGTCGCACCCCGTGTGCCGACTGCCACAGAATGTGGCTATGCTCTTCACCGATGCGATGGAAAGTCTCTGGAGAACACTTTTAGACACCGACAACATCAACCGCCGACGCTTGACTGACAGCAAGGTGAAGATTCTGTATATGGAGATTGAGAACTATTTTGAACATGTCCGTCAGCTGCCATCGGCGGCTGACGTGGGCTTCACCGACCGTCGTATGGAGCTGTTCACCATGTTTGTTGAGAAACTGAGGCTCTACGCCAAGAGTAGGCACACCGTGGAGTTCTTTGCCTCGGCAGTCAGCGTCACGCCGCAGTATCTCAACCGCATAGTGCGCGACATCTCTGGCCGCACTGCTTCGGCAATGATTGCCGACGCAGTGCTGGGCGAGGCGAAGAGGCTGCTGGAGTCAACCGATGCGCCGTTGCAGCATGTGGCTTTGGAAATGGACTTTGCCGACCAATCATCGTTTACGAAGTTCTTCAAACGACTGGCTGGAATCACGCCGTTGGAGTATAGGAATGGGAGACCCACCCCCATCCCCTCCTTGGGTAGGGGAGATTTTAGAGATGAATAATAACCGCACTCTCTGTGCAGTTGTAGATATATTCTTCAATAAACCATCATATAACGAGAAATCCATGAAGAGAGTTTTTATATATTTGGTTTGTGTTTTCATACAGACAAAGAATTTCGGCCAGCGCACATGCACGGTGGTTGATATGCTGACGGGATTGCCGCTTGCCGACGTGAGAGTGATTGCCGACCACTACGAGCGAAAGGCCGTAAACACCAACCGAAAGGGTGAATTCATCATCATGTCGGGCGACTACAAGTTCCTAACCTTAAGCATCGACGGTTACCTGACACGCATTCTTGGCAAGGACGAAGTAGGCGACACCATAAGGTTGCTCTCCAACATCAATAGGCTCGACGAGTTTGTGGTATATGGCAAGGACCCCATGAAGAACGCCGCCTTCAGCAGGGAACTGGCACGCATGGGCAAAAGCAAGTCGCTGGGCGGAAAGCCTTCTGGCATGGACATTCTCGGACTGTTCAGACGCAGAGTGTCGGAAAAGAAGAGGCAAGAGAGGCTCAAAGCCATCGAAAACTATTAAGTCTTAATTACTTTTTGCGCAAGGTGCGGGTGGGATCCACACTTCGGTAGGCTGCAAGACATTTTTCTCGCAAATGCCTTGCATTTCTGAAAAATACGTTGTAAATTTGCATGCGAATTGCTAAATACAATGAAATCATTATCGATATGAAACAGAAATCTACACTACTGATGATGCTGCTATTGGCAGCCTCTTTCGGGTGGGCACAGCCTAACGGTACAGGCACTTACTACCAGAGTGCAAACGGAAACAAGGGCCAGAGTCTGAAAACCGCCCTCTACGAAATCATCAAGTCGCCAAGCGTCCAGGCCTACAGCCAGCTGTTTGAGTGCTACAAGTCAACCGACCTCAGACCCGACGGCAAGATTTGGGACATGTACTCAAACACCACCAACTTCGATCCTGACAACGACCATTCGGGCAACTATTCAGCCGAAGGCGACATGTTCAACCGCGAACATTCCTTCCCGAAGAGCTGGTTTAGCGACGCCTCGCCCATGAATTCCGACCTTTTCCACGTCATCCCCACCGACGGCTACGTGAACAACCGCCGCGGCAACTATCCCTTCGGCGAGACTAAGGGCGAGACCTATATGTCAAACGGCGGATTCAGTAAGGTGGGCACGTCAACCATAAGCGGCTACACAGGCACCGTGTTTGAACCTAACGACGAATACAAGGGCGACTTTGCACGAATTTATTTCTACATGGTCACGTGCTACGAAGATAAAGTGGCTTCGTGGAACTGCGACATACTTGCTAAAAACACCTATCCCGCCTACGTACAATGGGCCATTGACATGCTGCTCAGATGGGCAAAAGACGACCCCGTGAGCCAGAAGGAGATCGATCGCAACAATGCCGTATATAAAATACAGGGCAACAGAAACCCATACGTTGACTATCCGGGACTGGAACAGTATGTATGGGGCAGCAAAACCGACGTGGCTTTCTCATACGACGACTA
This sequence comes from Prevotella sp., assembly GCA_051878735.1. Lineage (GTDB taxonomy): Bacteria > Bacteroidota > Bacteroidia > Bacteroidales > Bacteroidaceae > Prevotella. Next base: position 30,611 of record JBJEKR010000044.1, read on the forward strand.
TGACTCTACCGTCACTCCCGACCCTGACCCAGAACCAGATCCAGAACCAACTCCCGATCCTGAACCCGTCGACGGGAAACAAAACTACGTGAAAGTGACCGGCAACGACGGCTTGCAGATTGGGGCCCATTATCTTCTTGTATATGAGAGTGATGCAGAAGGCAAGGCCCTTGCCGACATGATTTCGTCGGGCAAGGCCTTCAACTATGCAAGCGTGGCCATAGACAACGGAAAGATTACCACCAATGTCAACTCCGACGGCTTGCCACACGAGCTGACGCTTGGAGGCGAGGCGGGCAGCTACACCATCTACGACACCAAGCTGAACGCTTATTTGTCGCTCCCCTCTTCCGACAACGCACTCAAGACCGCCGAGACCGCTACGGGGGCAAACGAAGAATGGACAATAAGCATATCAGACGGCTATGCCGAAATCAGAAACAACGGCCACGCCACCCGAACCATAAGGTATAATGCCGGCTACCCTCGTTTCGCCTGCTACACATCAGGACAGGAGCCGGTGTCGCTATACAAGCTCAACGTTTCAAGCTCAATAGACATACTGGACGCCGACGAACCGTCGCGCTGCTCTGTCATCTATTCCATTGATGGCCGCCGTGTAGGCACGACAAAGAATGGAGATACCGCCACCGACGGACTACAAAGGGGCGTATATATAATAGGAGGTAAGAAACTTCTTGTCAAGTAGTACAACTTGCCGTCTGTCATTCCCGTCAGCCTTTTGAAAACATAAAAAATAGAAGGATTCTATTGGCAGATAGATAATTTCAGTTTGCATCTATGGAAGATATGTAGTAACTTTGCCGACAGAAAGAAAAAACAATGTTGAACAATTAAAACGTATAGGAGAAAAGAATTATGAGAAGTATCACAACTTTTGACCTTCAGTATGCACATCGCTTCTATGGATTCCAGGGCGAGGCTCAATATCTTCACGGACATACAGGCGTGTTGACAATAGAAGTAGAGGACTCAGTAAACGAGGGCGTAAACATGGTTTATCCATGCAACGAGATTCAGAAAGTGGCTTGGGAGCTGCTGAAAAACTTCGACCATGCACTCATTCTGCGCGAAGACGATCCACTACTGCCAGCAATTCTAGATGTTTATGAGAAGCAAGGCATAAAGAACGGACACCCACGCAACACCATGAAGGGCGAGGCATTCAAGACAGAGCTTGCAACTGCTTATCCTGACGCACGCCTTGTGGTTACAAAGGAGACCATGACCGTTGAAGGAATGATTAAAATCGTTTACGACCTGCTGAAAGACAAGCTGAACATTGCAAAGATAACATTCACCAGCGGCGTGAATGCTGCCTCGGCTGAGTTTACCGACCGCAAGCAGATTGACCGTTGCCCTCTCTGTGGTATCGCTCTCGACGAGAATGGCGTTTGCCCAAAGTGCGGCTATAGGAAATAAAGTTTAGAGGAAGTTTTGGAGGGTAGAGTTCTGCCCTCCAAAACTCTTTCTATACTATTATTTTTGTCTTATGATAGTATTCACGGAACTCCGTAGGTGCGCAACCTTTCTTGCGCTTAAACACACGGTTGAAGTTACTTAGGTTGTTATAGCCGCAGAGATAACAGATATCGGCTATGCTCTTGTTGGTATCGACAAGCATACGTGCAGCATAGCCAAGACGAATGTCGATGATGTAGTCACTTACTGTACGTCCGGTGTGAAGCTTAAAGAAGCGGCTGAACGCCGTCTCGCTCATACATGCCAAGTCGGCGAGTGTCTTCAGCTTCAGTTCCTTCATATAGTTAGAGTTTATAAAGTTCTTCACCTTCAGTATGCGTGAGCTGTCTTCCTCTATCACTACCTTGGCATAACTTGTGGTGGCAAGGGTACGTGCTCCCTCGCTGCGCGAGAGAATGTTGAGAATGTCCAGAAACTTCATGAAAGCCTCAAACCTGTCAGTAATGCAGCTTAGCGCCTGCAACTGGTTATAGACCTTCATGATGGTGTCCATGGGGAAGACGAGTCCCTTGCGTGCTTCGTTGAGCATGTTGTAGATCTGCTTAAACGGATTCTTGCTGAAGAGACTGTCACTCGACAGGTCGAAACGGAACTGGACGGTAATCTCATGGATATCGTCGCTACGGCAGTCGTTCTGCATCCACACGTGCTCGAGTTCGAGACTCGTGATGAGAACGAGGTCGTATTCGTCGATAACCTCGCTACTGTCTCCCACTATGCGGCGCACTCCAGCGGCATGTTCCACGAAGTTGAGTTCAAACACTTGATGATTGTGAATAGGATAGGTGAACTCCTTCTTGTGGCGGTCAGCTATGTAGAGCACGTCGTTCTCTCGTAGAGGCGTTATCTCGTGGAGGACATGTTCATATATTTGATCATTCTTCATTTCTTTCAATAATCTCCAGACACATGCGGCTATTGTGGTATGGACACTTCCAGAATCCAGCCTTGTCGTCGATGATATTCAGGCTACCATCGGCATGTCGGCTCCAGAACCACTCGCCGTTATCACGGTCTATCAGTTTGTCTTTGATGTATTGCCAGCAGCGCGAAGCCTTGTCCAGGGCAGACTGGTCGCCAAAATGCTGGTAAATGTTGTAGAAGCCAACTACGGCTTCTGCCTGTACCCACCAGTGGAGGTCGTCATCGACATGGCCTGTGTCGAGATTAGCCTCATGAATCATCGAACCATCGGCATTGAGACCTTTTTCAGATGCCTTGGCTACGAGCTGTACTATTGGCTCCACCTTTCGCAGCACGTCAGGGTCGCCCAATACAAGGGCTGCCTCGTGCATCAGCCATGAGCACTCGATGTCGTGGCCATAACTTTCCAAATGCCCAGCACCGCGAGTCCAGTCGTTCTCGAAGAAAAGGTCGAGATGATGCGTCTCAGGGTTGAGGATTCGATCAGTGAAGATGTCGATGAGATTACGCAGTGCACGCTCCAGACGCGAATCCTTCCAAATTCGGAAGAGGTTGGTGTAAGGCTCAATGATGTGCAGATGTGTGTTCTGCGACTTTGGATAGTTGGCGTCAAGGTCGGAAAGGCGCATGTCAGTAATCACGCCCCACTCTCTTGTACATGCCTCGATGTAGCCATTGTATTGGCTGTCGAACGAATGTTCCTCAATGCAGTCGAACAGTTTAATGGCGAACTCCAAAGCTTTCGCGTCACCCGTGGCACGGCTATACTCGCTCAGTCCGTAGATGGCAAAGCCAATGGCATAGAACTGCTTTTTGGTGTCCTTTGGCTTTCCGTAACAATCGACCGACCAGTAAATTCCACCATTGTCGGAGTCGTAGAAATGGGCGAGAATGTAGTCTTTGGCACGTGTTGCCATGTCAAGGTATTCTGTACGCTTCAGCACACGATAGGCGGCTGAGAACGTCCAGAGAATGCGAGCATTGAGAATGGCTCCCTTCTCGGCATCGGCATGAAGCACGTTGCCGCCATCGATGCGACCGTAGAATCCACCACGCTCGTTATCGACCATCTGATTGAGCCAGAAGGGCAGGATGTTGCCCGTAAGCTCATCCTGCACTTCTCGCATAAGTTGTTTAGGTTGTATCATTGTTTGTTTCGTTTTTATGTCTTACTATCGTAATGGCTTAGTCATGCTTCCTCGTCTTCTGCAGCTGCTTTGCAATGTGTTCTACTTCCTCGGTAGTGAGCGTGTAGAAATTGACGCAAATGATACTTATCAGAGCCACGCACGACGGAGCAAAGGTCATGAGATACCACAGATAGGTGGTGACACTCTCAGGCTGCGTCACGGCGATGCCGTTCTGCGGCTGCACGTAACCCACGAGGGCAAGAAGCCACATGACGGAAGCTCCACCAAGGGCACCGCCAAACTTCTGTGCCATGGAAGCACTGGAGAAAATGAGACCCGTAGAGGCTGAATGGAACTTCAGCTCAGCATAGTCGGAAACGTCGGCATACATACTCCAGATAAGTGGCGAGACAATACCCGTGAAGATTGAGATAATAATCTGCAGAACCATCATTCCCCAAAGTCCTGCAACAGAGTCAGACGGCATGAAGAAGAACAGCACGCTGAGCACGGCGAGGGCTATGTTGGAATAGATGAACGTGGCCTTCTTGCCGAATCGCTTGGCGATGGGCACGGTGAGTGCCACGCCAATCATGTTGCACACCTCGCCCACGCTGAGGAACAAGCCGGCGTAGAACAGTATGGACAAACCGAAGAAAGGCAGGCTCACGTCGCCATCGACGCAGATGATGTAGGTGAAGAAGTATGCTACAACCGAACCACGAATGGTGTTGAACAGGTTGCTGCAAAGTGCGGCGCCGATGAGAATCCACCAAGGACGATTGCGCAGCAGCGAAGAGAAGTCGCTTCCCACGCTCACCTTGCTTTCACTCTTGATGTGCTCGCGAGTAAGCGAGAAGCAGAGAAGGAACAGGATGAAGCAAGCAGCGGCTATGGCAACCATGGCGAACTGCGTTCCAGTGGCCTTAGACCCTCCGAACATCGGCGTGAAGAAGTTGCATAGTGGCTCCCAAGCCGAGAGGGCGATGAACGAGCCGCCGTAAGCAAAGAACATGCGGAACGAGGAGAATACGGTCTTCTCGTTGGTGTCAGCCGTCATAACGCCAAGCATAGAGCCGTAGGGAACGTTGATGCCCGTATAGACAGTCATCATCAGAATGTAGGTGACGTATGCCCATACAAGTTTGGCGGCATACCCCCAGTCGGGAGTGGTGAACAGAAGTATTCCGCAAATGGAGAATGGAACTGCCATCCACAGCAGATACGGACGATATTTTCCCCAGCGTGTCTTTGTACGGTCGGCAATGATACCCATCATAGGGTCACTGACTCCGTCCCAGATACGAGTGACGAGCATGAGCACACCTGCATCGACAAGGTTTAGCCCAAACACATCACTATAGAATATTGGAAGATAATAAGAAAAAATCTTCCAGAACATTGACGACGACATGTCGCCGAAGCCATAACCAATCTTTTCGCTTAATTTAGCCATTTCTTGAGTTCTAATTTGTTTAGTGATTTTTAAGGAGGTGAGGGATGAGAGATTGCTGTGCAGATGCCTCGACCTCAAATCCAGACTCGAACAGATCTCCCATCACTCACTTCTCACCTCTATCCTCTTAAATTTTTATTAATAAGCCTCTTTATTGTCTCAACGCTGTTGCCTGTGGCATAGCCGTCCTCGGGAGTGTTCATGCAGTAGTCGATGAGACGGTCGATGGTAGAGGTAGCGACGTGCATACGAGTGTCCGACGAACCGTAGTAGATGAACACCTTGCCGTCTTCGTCAGCTATCCAGCCATTGGCAAACACCACGTTCATTACGTCTCCAATGTACTCGCCGCCTTCGGGAACCATGAAGTAGCCACCAGGCTGTGCGATGACGCGTGTTGGGTCGTCAAGAGCTGTCATATACATATATAATACATAGCGCAGACCTGAAGCGCAACCACGCACGCCATGAGCCAAATGCAACCAGCCCTTTGGAGTCTTTATTGGGTGTGGACCCTCGCCGTTCTTCACCTCCATTATGGTGTGATAGTGGCGAGCGTTGATGATTTTCTCTTCTCCTATCTCTGCCTTGGTAATGTCATCAACAAGTGCCCAACCTATGCCGCCGCCTGAACCGGTATCGATGAATCCGTCCTGTGGGCGTGTGTAGAAGGCATACTTGCCATCGACGAACTCTGGATGCAGAACCACGTTGCGCTGCTGGCTCTTGGTCTTAAGGTCTGGCAGACGCTCCCAGTTGATGAGGTCCTTGGTGCGTGCTATGGCAGCTGTAGCCGTTGCAGCAGAAAGGTCGCCTGGCTGCGAGTCGTCGTGACGCTCTGCACAGAACACGCCATATACATATCCGTCCTCGTGAGCCGTGAGTCGCATGTCGTAGATATTCGTTGCAGGAACAACGTCCTCTGGCATTGTGATAGGCTCTGGCCAGAAGCGGAAGTTGTCAATACCGTTAGGACTTTCGGCAACGGCGAAGAAACTCTTGCGGTCAGCACCCTCTACGCGAACTACAAGAACATATTTTCCATTCCATTTGATGGCTCCCGAATTGAGAGTGGCGTTCATCATGATGCGTTGCATCAGATATGGATTATCGTTCTCGTTGAAGTCGTAGCGCCATTCCAGCGGAGTGTGTTCGGCTGTAACGATAGGGTTTTCATACTTCTCATAGATTCCATTGCCGTATGGCAGCGGATTGTTCTTTCTGCCAAGCAGTTCTTCGTGACGAGCCCTAAGGGCGTTCACTCTTTCTTGAAAATCGCTCATATTTTTTATTATAATTATTTATTCAACTTCAATTGCTTCCAAAGCCATTCACACCACTCATCCCACTGCTCCTGATACCAGAAGTGACCTGTCTGCTGATACAGGCTGAGAGTCTTCGGAGCGGTGATGGTGTTGTAGGTTGCCCACATCGATGTGGGAGGCACCACAACATCGTTATAGCCAAACGAGAACCATCCAGGTACTTTAATTCGGCGTGCGAAGTTGATACCGTCGAAATAGCCTGAGTTCTTAATCTTCACTGGATCGTGAGTCTTTTCGTAGTAGAAATAGTGTGGCCAACCGCATGGCTGTCCCTTAAGCGAAGCCGTATGGTCGCACATTGCAGCATGAACGGCGCCAAAGCATGTGACACGGTTGTCAAGAGCGGCGCATACCAACGACAACATGCCTCCCTGACTGCTGCCGGTGACTCCGAGATTCTCACCGTCCCACTCTGGTAGCGAGGCGATGTAGTCGATGGAGCGAATGGCACCTGTGAAAATTCGCTTATACGGCATTTTGTCGCGGTTGTCGAGATTTGCTTCCCAATAGCCGTTAAGAGCACCATTGTGAAGACGGTCATACACTTCCTGCTTCATTGTCACGGGAATGCCGTGAACGCCTATCTCAAGAGTGATAGCACCCTTCGACGCCGTGGTGACGTCACCACCATAAGGGCGACAGCCTGCGCCAGGCACACGAAGCAGTGCGGGATATTTTCCTGGTTTTACTGGTATGCAGAGAATGCCATAAATACGGCTTCCCCAAGCGTTGTTGTTGTAGCTAACTTCATATACATTGACATCCTTCGTACAGCGTTCGGGAAGCAGTTCCCTATGTGGGTCGAGATCTGTCTTTCGTGCCTCTGCCAGCGTGTTGCTCCAGAACTGGTCGAAGTCGTCGGGACACGTTGCCGTTGGCGTTAGCTTCTCAGGAGAGAAGCCGGCGGTACATATACCTTGATATTTTTGTCCTTTCTCTGTATAATCGACGGTTACTCGGTAGAATCCCGGCTTTGTCATCTTCCCCTCCACCTTAGTGGTGCCGTTCTTCAGCGTCATGGTCTTTTTCGAGGTGGGATACATCTCAGGTCCTGTCTCGCACTCTATCGTTGCGTTCTCAATGGGTGTACCAGAGCGCAGCACGCTGATGGTGAACTTTGCCGTCTCGCCAACCTTGTAGTTCCAGTCGGCGTGGTCAGGAGTGACGGTGACCGTGATGTTGTTGCCGCGAATTTGAGCATTGGCAAAGACAAGGCTCATCAAAGCGAACAGTAGTAAAGTTGTTTTTTTCATTTTTATAGATAGTCATTTATATGTTTTAAGTCTCGAAGCGACGGTTGTTATCTTAGGCATCGTTTGTGGTTAAGAAGAGGAGAGACAAACGCCTTTGTCTCCCACTTCTCTTCTCTAACTACTAACTATAAACCTAATCAAATATAATCTACGTCATATCGTCATTTGACTTTCCTTAGGTCCTGGATTTGTCATTGACGGTGCAAAGTTAGCATAATATATGCAAAGTCAATGATACTTTCTTATCAAAAAGATACACTTTTTTGCCAAATGACAAAAAATAGCAAATAAAAATTACTCTATTTGCATATTTTCGCATGCTACACCTTATTTAATATATATCACAAACGTCATTTGTAGATAGATTTAAGCGAAAATGTATAAAAAGCAAATAAATTGTAAATAATACACTTAAATAGCCTATAGTTGCTTCTTTCAAGCATAATTATCACGATAGATAAAAAAGTATCAATATTTAGCAAATAAATACCAATTGTTTTAAGATAATTATATTAACTTTGCAACCAAAAAATGAACAATGCCTAATTGTTCTTCCGAAAAAAGGACATACTGAAACTAACGAGGGTATTGCCGTAACGAAAAGGAATAATTAACAAAACAGATATCTTATGAACATTAAAAACAGTAAACAAACTTTGTTTGTCGGACTATGCTCAATTTTATTCTTGGGCAATTCTCCGCAAGCATTTGCAGTCGGCGAGGCGCAAACGCCACCCGCTGTGCAGCAAACGAAGAAGGTCTCTGGTGTCGTCAACGATGCCATGGGACCAATTATTGGAGCAAGCGTCAAGATTAAGGGAACGTCAACCGGCGTTGCTACAGATTTTGACGGAAAATTCAACCTCTCTGTGCAGCCTGGTGCAACACTCGTCGTGTCGTACATTGGTTATGTGACAAAAGAAGTCAAGGTAGGCAACCAGAGTGAAATCTCGATAATGCTCGTCGAAGACAAGAAGTTGCTTGACGAGGTCGTTGTCGTAGGATATGGTACGATGAAGAAAAGCGACATCTCAGGTTCTTCTGTCAATCTCGGAGAGAAAGCCATGAAAGGCTCTATCATCACTTCTCTCGACCAGTCGCTGCAAGGTCGTGCAGCAGGTGTTACCGCTGTCAGCACTTCTGGTGCTCCTGGTACAGCTTCCTCCATTCGAGTTCGTGGTACGGCAACTATCAACTCCAACGCCGAACCTCTCTATGTCATCGACGGCGTCATCGTCCAGACAGGTAGTACAAGTGGTTCAAGCCTTGGTTTCGGCGATGCCCTCGACAATGGTCCTACATCTACAGTATCGCCTCTGTCAACCATCAACCCTGCCGACATCGTGAGCATGGAAATCCTGAAGGATGCCTCGGCGACAGCCATCTATGGTGCTCAGGGTGCAAACGGTGTCGTACTGATTACCACAAAGCGTGGTAAGGCAGGCGAGGCAAAGTTCTCTTATGACGGCATGGTGGCATGGAGCCGCCAGACAAAGCGTCTTGACATGATGAACCTTCGTGAGTTTGGTGATTACTACAACGACTTCGTTGCCTCAGGCTTCGGCGGCATCAAGGAAGACCCATATTATAGCGATGTCTCGCTGCTTGGAAAGGGAACAAACTGGCAGGATGCCATTTTCCAGACGGCCTTCCAACAGCAGCATCAGTTCTCTGCACAAGGCGGAACAGAAAAAATCCAATACTATGTGTCTGCCGGATACATGGATCAGGAGGGAACCATCATCGGATCTGAATTCAATCGTCTATCCGTAAGGACAAACCTCGACGCACAGCTTAAGTCATGGCTGAAGCTCGGACTTAGCGCGACATTCTCCGACTCTAACGACAACCTCAAGCTCACCGATGGTGCAGAGGGTATCGTCGGCTTCGCCCTGTCATCATTGCCAGAGGCTCCAATCTACGACATCGACGGCAACTACGCCTCGTTTGCCCGCGAGAACTACAGCATCCACAACCCTATAGCCAAGGCAATGGAACAGAACAATATGCTCAACCGTAAGAAGCTCAACGGAAACATCTATGCCGAGGTTACTCCTATCAAGAACCTTGTTTGGCACGCTGAGATTGGCTACGACATCGGCTATAGCAAGGCTGAGATTTACAACAATGCCATCGACCTTCCAAACTGGAAAGAGCCTAACGAGAGCAGCATACAGAAGAACAACAACACTTACTGGCAGCTGAAGAACTATATAACCTACAGCAACACCTTCGCAGAGAAACACTCCATGACGGCAATGATGGGACAGGAATGTTGGGAAAGCAAGTGGGACTACACAAAGGTAGCCAACACAAACCTTCCTTCCGATGCTGTACATAACCCACAGCTTGGTACAGGAACGGCAACCATCAACGCAGGCTTCGGCAGTTCATCGATGGCATCGTTCTTCACCCGCTGGACCTACAGCTACGACAACCGTTACAATGCCACATACACATACCGTTACGACGGAAGCTCGAATTTCGGTCCAAATAACCGTTGGGCAGGATTCCACTCCGCAGCCGCATCATGGCGTTTCACCAACGAGAAGTTCATGAAGAACATCAAGTGGATGAGCAACGGTAAGCTCCGTTTGGGCTGGGGACAGACAGGTAACTCAAACATCAACTCCTACGTATGGGGTGTGAACATGCAGCAGGTTTATACCGCTTTGGGCAATGGCTATCGTCCACAGAATATCCCTAACCTCGACGTACGTTGGGAGAAGCAGTCGCAGATTGACGTTGGTCTTGACATCGGCTTGTTCAACGACCGCGTAAACCTCACCATCGACTGGTATCAGAAGGAGTCGAAGGACATGCTCATGGAGCTCCAGCTTCCTTCCTACATGGGAACACAAGGTAACGACAACTCAAAACTGAAAGCACCTATGGGCAACTATGGTCATATCCGCAACACTGGTTTTGAAATCACCCTCAACACCCATCCGCTCATCGGTCAGTTCCAGTGGGATAGCGAGATGCAGATCTCTTTCAACAAGAACAAGCTCATCGCACTCAACGGTACTGCAAGCTCTGCCATCGTAGGTTATGCACAATGGGGACAGACACAGGTTACCAAGACAGACATTGGCGAAAGCCTTTATAGCTTCTATGGCTATGTTTGCGACGGCATCTATCAGGACCTTCAGGATCTGGAGACATCGCCAAAGCCATCTGCCTACCCTACCAATGGCGTGTTCAATGGTGCCAACACCACATACGTTGGCGACATCAAATACAAAGACCTGAATGGTGACGGAGTGATTGACGAGAACGACCGTACCAACATCGGCTCGCCACTGCCAAAGTTCACCTTCGGTTGGACCAACACATTCCGTTACAAGAACTTCGACCTCAACATCTTTATCAATGGTTCTTATGGCAACAAGGTGATGAACCTCACCAAGCGCAACCTCACCACAATGAGCTCAGCCTGGAGCAACCAGCATACTGATGTCATTGACCGTGCCCGCCTTGAGCCTATTGACGCCAGCATTGTCTATGCCGACGGCTCTAAGTGGTACAACCATGTGGAGAACGTGCGCGTCGCCAACCCTGACGCATCACTTCCACGTGCCATCATCGGCGACCCTAACGACAACGACCGTATCAGCGACCGCTATATTGAGGACGGCTCTTACCTCCGTTTGAAGAACCTCGCCCTCGGCTACACATTCCCGAAGAAGGTGATTAAGTCGCTGGGAGTTGAGAATCTCCGCCTCTATTGCAACATTCAGAACCTCTTCACCATCACAGGTTACGACGGCTATGACCCAGAAATCGGTGTCAGCACAATGTCAATCAACGTGATGGGTGTGGATTATGGACGTTATCCTTCACCAACGACCTATTCATTCGGTCTGAACATGTCATTCTAATTCTAAATAAGGAAACTATATGAAACTCAATAAAATTATATATTCGGTCTTTGTGTTGGCTATCGGAGGCGCACTCAATTCATGCAGTGACTTCCTTGACCGTCCTAATGAGGACAGCTATAACGACGGAAACTATTTCCAGAATGATGACCAGACAAAGGTTAGCACCAACACACTCTACAACTCGCCGTGGTATGACTTCCTGAGCCGTGGCTATTACAAGATTCCCGAGATAATGTCGGGCAACATCTATAGTGGAGGTAGCGCATATATGTCGTTCACTGTCAACGGCAGTGACAATGATGTGCTCAGCACCTCACAGTCTCTGTGGGCGGTAAATGCACAAGCAAACACCATCTACAACCGACTGAAGACAGCCAACGCTTCGGAAAGCGTTAGGAACACAGCCATGGGAGAGTGTCTTGCATGGAAGGCAATGGCTTATTTCTATCTCGTGCGCATTTGGAAAGACGTGCCTATCGTACACGACAACAGTTCTGAGATTGCCGCCGGCACATACAACGAGAAATACAGAGTGAAAGGCGCAGACGTGTATGAGTACATCGTCATGACACTTGAAAAAGCCATCGAACTGCTCCCTGAAAAGAACGATGCAGGACGCATCGACCGTTGGGGTGCCAAGGCTCTTTTAGCAAAGGTCTATCTCGCTAAGTCGGGCATCAATGCCAACGGCAACGGCAAAAGAGATGAAAGCGACCTCGCCAATGCAGCAAAATATGCAAAGGACGTGATCGACAACTCTGGAAAGAAACTAATGACTAATTATGAGGACATCTTCAAGGGAGAAAACGACATGTGCGAAGAGAGTCTTTTCGGATGGCGTTGGACTGCCTTGCAGAACAACTACACCTGCGGTAACTGTCTCACTTCAGAGCTCGGTATGGCTGGATTCGACGATTATCTCTGCTGGGGTGACTGGACAGCACCATCAACCGACCTGCAGGACGCTTTCGGCGTATCACCACTCGACAATCCGAGCACACGTGCCGATGTTGACAAGCGCCGTCACGCCACAATGATGATGGCAGGCGACACATACAGCCAGTGGTGGCAGAACAAGGGCGGCTTCGACTACCTGCGCTTCCTCCACGACAAGGACTATGCTCCTGGTTCAAACAGTGGACTTCAGTCTGCAACTGGTTCAAACATTGCCAAGCATCTTTACGGAAACAACGAGGACCACAAGCGCATCTATGGAATAAGCGCCAACAAGCAGTGTACTTCTCTCAGCACACACGTATTGCGCCTTTCCGATGTTTACCTTATCTATGCAGAGGCAATGATAGGCAACAACGGCTCAACTTCTGACCGCAGTGCTTGCGAGGCTTTCTATACTGTGCGCCATCGCTCTGTTCCAGGTTACGACAAGGTGGCTTCAAGCATCACACTCGATGAGGTGCTCAAAGAGCGTCGCTTGGAGTTCGCGTTTGAGGGCGACTATTGGTTCGACCTCGTGAGAATGTCTTACTACGACGTGAACAAGGCAATGGAAATCCTGAACAACCAGCGCCGAAACGGTTATTACAACCTTGCAGCTCTTTATAAGGAATACTACGAGAACGGTTCGTGGACTGTCGATCCATCGACGATGTACTACGAGACAAACACTCCGAAGCCAAACGTTACTCCAGAGGTGTTCACTCTGCCGTTCCCCGATGTTGATGTCGTATATAACCCTCATCTTTTGGAAGATCCACAGAGTGTGGACGTAAGAGCGGAATTTGCATACTAAACCCTATATAATTGAACATAATATGAAAATAAATAAATTCATCACTTGCCTCTTCGCAACTCTCATTGTGGCAGCCAATCTCGTGCTCACATCGTGCGAAGACCAACCCGACAAGTTCGAGTTGACAGGTGGCAAGCCGGAAATAAACTATGTGCGTATGCCATACCTGTCGCAGGCAGATTCACTTATCACAGAGGCAAGCCTCAAGTCGATCATTTGTCTCGTCGGAAACAATCTCACGAGTATCCGCGAAATGTGGTTCAACGATCAGATGGCACAGCTCAACACGAGCTACATTACTGACCACACTCTTATCGTACAAGTGCCGGAAGTTATTCCCTCGCTCGTCAGCGACAAGATATTCATGATTACGGCAGATGGCGACACTGTAGAATATGATTTCCATGTCATTGTTCCGAAACCTACAATCTCAACAATGTCTTGCGAATATGCTAAGGCAGGTGAGGCCGTGACTATCTACGGAAACTACTTTGTTGATGATCCCAACGTGCCTCTCACTGTCATTATGCCTGATGGACAGAAGTTGACCGAGTTCGACAGTTTCACACAGAGCGCCATAACATTCAAGATGCCTTCATGTAACGTTGAGGGACCTGTCAAGGTGTCTTCCATCTACGGTGAGGCAGAGTCAGCTTTCCATTATCTTGAGTCACGCGGTCTTCTCTTCGACTTCGACACACCATGGGACGGCACCAATGTATTGGGCAACCACGGTTGGCATGCCCGCGACATTCTCAGCGACGAGACATCACTCTCCGGCAATTTCGTGCAGCTTGGCAACGGAACGGCGAAGATGACCGAGGACGGTGGTTGGGATGACTCCAACTTCTCGTTTGAGTATTGGTGCGGCTCATGGGACACTCCACAGAACATTACTTCAGGCGATGGTGTCGCCCTGTTCAATGTTGTGGATTTCTCCAACTGGGAAAACATGTCGCTGAAGTTTGAGATGTTCATTCCTTCAGCATATCCTTGGAGTGCCGGCGCAATGCAGATTTGCTTCGAGGGCATTGACAAGGTTACTCTCTCAGGCAATCCCGTTGAGGGCTTTGACAAGGTGGCAGGAGCCAACGCATACGTCTTTAATGGTGACGATGCCGACGCTGGATTATGGGGACGTGCCATGTATCGCCCTTGGAGTGTAACTGGAACATACAACACAGCCGACCGCTGGGAAACAGTGACAATACCTCTCACCGACTTCAAGTTTGACCGCACAGGTCTGATAACCTCTTCTACATTCAAGTCGGAGAAGGACTTTGCCAGTCTCACCATGTTTGTTGTTGGCGGTGGAGTGAACGGTACAGAGTGTACACCTATCATTAAAATAGACAACATCCGCGTGGTGCCGAACAAGTAAGATTGAAAGATTGAACATTGAACATTTAAAGATTGAAAGATGAAAAAATTAAATAGCATATTCACACTGTTGGTGGCAGCCGTTATAGGGCTGTCGCTGACAGCGTGCAGCGAGGACGACCTCGATACTAACCAGTATCAGCAAGGTGTCCATCTGAACGTTTGGGGTCCCAATCCCGTGATGTATGGTGGCACAGTGACGTTCAAGGGCAGCAATCTCGACCAGGTGGCAAGCATCCAATTCCCTGGCTGCACGCCAGTGACAAACATCAACGTCGTTAAGGCTGGCATCCCAAGTGAGATTAACGTACAACTTCCTGTCGAGGCTTTGGGCGAGGACTATGTTGTTCTCACTACAAAAACCGACGAGAAGATAACGACCAAGACCAAGATTGCCTACGAGCAGGGAATAGAGTTTGAATCATTCTCTCCAGCCAGCGTGATGCCAGGCGAGACATTGGTAATCACTGGCGAGTGGCTTCATCTTGTGGAATGTGTAGAGTTCTGCGAAGAGGTATTTGTTTCCAAAGACGATTTCGTGTCGCAGGACCGCAACCGCATTGAGGTCGTAGTACCTGAGACAGCACAAAGCGGTAATGTGGCATTGCTTGACGCTGACGTGACAAAGATGAGCACGACAGAGAAAAACAATAGCGTGTATAACCGTATAGAATCAGAGAACATTCTTGAGGTGGGAACTCCAACCATTACCAAGGTGGCTTCTCCTCGCGGTGAGGCTCAGCCTATGGGCAACTTAGTCTGCAAGCAAGGCGAAACAATTACAATTACAGGACAGTATTTCAATCTCGTTGAGGCCGTGCTTATTGGCGACGAGGACAATTTTGTACTCTATGTTGGTGAAAACGACCTCACCATCAGTTCTGATGGCAAGAGCATCTCGTTCACACTTCCT
The DNA here is from genome assembly GCA_051878735.1 of Prevotella sp. Classification (GTDB taxonomy): domain Bacteria; phylum Bacteroidota; class Bacteroidia; order Bacteroidales; family Bacteroidaceae; genus Prevotella. The sequence goes on from JBJEKR010000044.1 coordinate 46,129, forward strand.
GCCGAGGCTCCTGACGGCGACATCAACATTCTTTGCCGCTCACAGGTTGAGGTTCCAGTGGCACGACTGGAAACTGTAGTTCCATCAGAGTGCCTTGTTTCTCCTGTACCATCCAAAAATGGGCAGCCAATGACTATCTCGGGCAACGACCTCGACGTGGTTGCATCAATAGAGATGCCTAACGTTAGCGAGGCTATCGAGTTCAGCTTTGCCGACGGAAAGATTGCCATCGCCGCTGTTCCTGTTTCGGCACAGGAAGGCAACCTTGTGCTACGCATGACTAACGGCAAGGGCGTGGAAGTGCCATTCACTCTCGTCAAGCCGGTCGTAACAGCATATACTCCTAATCCAGTGTCTGCTGGCGGTGCATTGACAATAGGTGGTACAAACCTTGACCTCGTTGCCAGTGTAACATTCGGCGAGGGATCCGATGCCGCAGAGGCCAATGCCTCTGCCGACGGCAAGACTATTACCCTCACCGTGCCTATGAATGCCAAGAGTGGTGCACCTACTCTCAATCTTATCAATGGCACCACCGTTGAGGTGGCAGAGATTACCGTCAACGAGGCAGAATTCTGCTACGCTACGGTACTGCCTGATTCTGAGACGGAAATCAAGGCCGGCAGTTCAATGACGCTTACCATTGCCAATGGCGACAAGCTGACAGGCGTTGAAATCAACGGCAAGGCTTGCCAGTATGTGCTTACTGACGGCGACAAGCTCATCATCGGCATTCCTGAGACAGCTGGAGCAGCATCAAAAGTTCGCCTCGTTTCTTCCAACGGTGAAGTGACCTACACCATCGACATCACTCCAAACACTGAGGTAAACACCGTCATCTGGACAGGTGCCGTTGACCTCAACTCATGGGGTATCAACTGGCAGTTTGGCGATGGAAGCCAGTCGGCAGGTGAAGACCCATTGGCATTCACTAAGATTGCTCTTGCCGAGGGCGACGTGATACATCTCTATGCTACGGCATACAACGAGTGGTGGCAGATACAGTTCTTCAACGGACACTGGGAGGCTCAGACCGAAATCGGCGAGACCTTCGGCAACGGCAACAATGTCAATGCCGGCATAGCAAGCCTTGAGAGCGGTTGTCTCGACATCATCGTGACAGCCAAGATGCTCACCGAGTTCACCACATATAACGACTGGGGCTACTGCTGGATTCTCCAGGGTGAGGGCGTGGTTATTACGAAAATCAGCGTCACACACTACAATTCGCTTGAGCAAGACCTTTCCAACTGCCTCGTGCGTCAGGACGACCAGAGCGTGAACATCTCTCTCCCAATGAACGTAACATGGGACGACAGCGGCCGCTTCCGCGTCCTCATCGACAAGGAACCTGCCATCAAGGACATGAAGCTCAAGGCAGACAAGTCGGTTATGTACTTCTACACCACAGGCACTGGACAACTTCAAATCAACAACGGCAACTGGAGCTCGTGGACAACCATTGCCGATTGGGACAATGCCGACGAGAAGAAGATGGAACTTGTGCTCACACAAGACATGATAGACTGGCTCAAAGGCACACAGAGCGACGGCTGGAGCTCGACTGGAATGATTATCCAGGGCGACGGAATGACTCTGAAGAAAGTGACCATCCTTCCGTAACAAGTATTTATAATTTACACGAAATAGTATTATGAAGATAAAGAATTTCATTTCATGTTGCGCCATTGCAGCTGCCACCTTCGGGTTGGCAGCCTGCAACGACACCGATGCACAATACACCATACCGCAGGTTGACGCTCCCATACTGGTAGGCTCTAATCCTGCTGAAGGGGAAGAGGTGGCTGATGGCGACAGAGTCATCACCCTCGAATTCGACAAGAACATTGGCTTTGCCTCTGCCAACTACTCGCAGATTACGCTCACTGGCGGCGGCACAGTGACGGGGGCTGCTGTCTATGGTGTAAGCAAGACGCTGTCAATCTCCACCACAGGAACACCAAAGGGCGCACAGTGTACGCTCACCATTCCCGCCGGACTGGTTACAGGTCCTAACAAGATGCCAGCCGCCGAGATAGTCCTCAACTTCACCACCACGCCACCGCAGCCTATCGCATCGGCTCCAGTGGCTGCCAAGCAGTCAAAGGCCATTGCCCTCTACAAATACCTCAAGGACAACTACGGCGTGAAGACACTCTCGGGCATGATGGCTAACGTGGCATGGAACTACGACGAGGCACAACGCGTAAAAGAGCTCACAGGCAAATATCCAGCCATCAACGGCTTCGACTACATCCACTTGCCGGCTTCTGTCAGCGGCGCAAACTGGATCAACTATGGCGACATCACACCTGTAAAGCAGTGGTCTGACATGGGCGGTATCGTAGCACTCGGCTGGCACTGGCTTGTGCCAAAGGCAAAGGTTGAGGCAGGTGGCGGCGGTGACCAGCCGGGAGAGGCTGTTGAACTTTGGAGCGGCAGCCAGGACATTGGCACAGGATGGGACTGGAACGCCAACGTGGTTGTCGATGCCTCAACAGTATCAGAGGGCAACGTGCTGCGCATATCCTTCAACCTCAACGCAGCCGACTATCACCAACTGAAAGTGTCGGACAACAGCGGCAACGCCCTCTCTTCTTATAAGGACGTTGACAACGGCTGGGGATGTATTGAACTTGCTGCCGATGCCACCTCCTACGACATCACGCTCAATGCCACCGACGCGGCAACAATATCCTCAGGAGGCTTCCGTGTAGCTGGCTACGCACTCACCATCAAGAAGATTGAGCTACTCAGCTCGTCAACTAAGTCGAAGGTGCGCTCTTCTAATCCTTACGCTTCGCTCAATCCTAACACCGACTACACCTACAGCTCTGGCGAGACGGTCTTCGACCTGAAGAACGCCACCGTTGACGGCACATGGGAAAAGGCGTTCATCGACTACGATCTGCAAAACCTCGCAGCATATCTAAAGCTGCTCAAGGATGCCGATATCCCTGTTCTCTGGCGACCACTCCATGAGGCCGCAGGCGGTTGGTTCTGGTGGGGCACCGATGCAGAGGCGTTCAAGAAACTCTGGCGCTACATGTTCGACTTCCTCAACGCCGAGGGTATAGACAACCTCATTTGGGTGTGGACATCACAGACAGGCGACGACGATTGGTACCCTGGCGACCAGTATGTTGACATCATCGGACGCGACCTCTACGGCACTGGGGCAGCTGACTGTGCCAGCGACTTTACGTCTCTCCAGAACAAATATCAAACCAAGATGGTAACACTCTCCGAGTGTGGTTGGAGCGAATACACCAATTCGCGTGTCGCTAACATCGCCGACCAGTGGAATCTTGGTGCCAAGTGGTCATGGTTCATGCCGTGGTACGACGGCTCTGATGCCACTAACCGCCATGCCGACGACGCTTGGTGGCAGTCAGCAATGAACTCTGACTTTGTAATCTCACTCGACGAAGTCAGCTTCTAAACATAATAATAGTTGTTGAAATTCTATTGGAGAGGCTGTTGCAAGGTTGTTGCAACAGCCTCTCTTCGCTTAAGGCGATACTCAGAACTTTCTGTGCGATTTTTAGTTGATTTCCTTGGCATAATTTGGCTGTTTGACATATTATTGCTACTTTTGCAGTGTGATACGCAAAGACAAGGAGACGATAACGAGGACAGACTTTGAGCTGTTTTTCCGTGAACACCATTCACGGCTGTATTTCTTTGCCCTTAACATCACACGCGACGAGGAGACGGCAAAGGACATTGTCAGCGACATGTTCGCAGCGGCATGGAACAACCGCGAGAACATCGACAAGACGAAACTCGGCAGCTATCTCTACACTGGCGTTAGGAACCGATGCCTGAACGAGGTGAAGCGGGCGAAACGCTGTGAGGACATCGAAGGCACGAAGCTGCCAAACATCGCCGCCGACGACAGCGAGGCATGGCGACAAAGGGAAAGTCGCATCGACGCCATAGAGGGCGAGATAAGGAAAATGCCGCAGCGCACGAGGTTTATTCTGGAAGAGTGCTACTATAATCATCACACATATAAAGAGGTGGCTGAAGAGTTAGGGATTACCACCGAAGGCATCAAGAAACAACTTTCAAGGGCAATGGCTCAACTAAGGAGCCATTTTAACAAAAAATAAACTGAAAGGTTGTACCCTAAACATTCATGACGAGTCTTAAACATAAAACGAACGACAATGGACGAAAAAGACGATAGATTGAAACAAGAACTACAACTGCCTGACGAGGAACAGCAAGCGGAGATTGCCGAAGCCATAGCGCGCATGAAGCATGACGCTCCTGACGTTGACCTCGAATGGGAAAAACTGGAGCGGCAGATGGATGGAAGGTCATTATGGCGGCGACGTGTCGTCTTAGGACTTGTCACTGCCGCAGCATGTCTGTTGTGCCTCGTGCTGATGAAGACCAACAAAGCCAAGGAGGAAATGGTACCCGAAGGTGCCGTAGTGGTGGCTAACGAGGGCGCGACAGACATTGTAGTGGATGACGGCAACGGCAACGAGACCACCATAAAGGGCAACAAGTATGCCGCCGCAGCAACAAAGACACGCACGCCACAGACGAAGACCATAACGACACCGCGAGGCAAGGACTGCAACATAGTGTTGCCTGATGGAAGTCGGGTGTGGCTGAATGCCGACAGCCGATTGGCGTTCCCCGAAGCCTTCACTGGCGACACAAGGAAGGTGGAACTAAAAGGCGAGGCATATTTTGAAGTCGCACGCGACGAAAGCCATCCTTTCATCGTAGAAACCGAATACATGACGACAAAGGTGCTTGGCACAGTATTCAACGTGCGTGCCTTCTCTGCCAAAGACGCTTCGGTGGTGCTTGTTGAAGGCAAGGTGGATGTCTCAGGATGCCCGTTGCACCCTGGGCAGATGGCTTTCCTTAAAAAAGGCGAGTTGGCGACAGCCGAAACGGACATCTATCCCTACACCCAGCGCAAGGACGGCTTCTTCTATTTCCACGATGCTCCTTTGGTGCAGATAATGGGTGAGATAGGCCGCTGGTACAACAAGACCATCGTGTTTGAAGATCAGGATATGCTTAACCTCCGCCTGCATTTCGTGGCAGAGCGCAACCTTTCCATCACCGACATATTGCAACAGCTCAACGACATTGACGGAGTAGGCATCACGCAGGAGAAGGACGGAACGGTGATAGTGGGGAATTAAGAATTGCTGCGCAAACCGAGAGGAGAGCCAAGCTCGCTTGAGCTATCCCGAGATGCAGCCAGCAATCGACGAAGTCAATTAAGAATTAAAAATTAAGAATTAAGAATTAAGAAACGAAGTTCGACGAAGTCAATTAAAAGATTGAAGAATTAAAAATTAAATATAATCCGATATGGAAACCGTGATTTGAATAGGCAAAAAGTTGTGCTCTATTCATGACCGAAATAGAGCTTAAACTCCTTTTTACATCAATTAATTGCAGATTTTCGTCCATTTGTGTGAAAGTCTGCAATTATTTTCTTACTTTTGTAGTCAGAAATAGACAATTCTTGTTAAGAAGAATCTTGTTTCTTTAAATCTAACCTCTTGTATAGCAGTGGGAGATATTACAGACAGGTCCTCATTGACCAACGCTTCATTGTATAATGGGCAGCCTCTTGACACTGGCTCAATGTTTCACAGTGCTGGAGTTGCATCCTGCACGCCCTCCATCCAGAGTGACAGGGGTGGGGTGTCGGTAGAGAATGTCCATACGCCAACCAAGCAATGGCACGTTCTCCGTGTCTCATACGGCAGAGTATTGAAAGCGAAAGAGATAGTAGATGCCCGCAATATCGAATGTTATGTCCCGATGCGCAGCAGACAGGTGACCAAGCACGGCAAGAAGCATATCGTCACAGAGCCACTTCTCCCTTCCTTCATCTTTGTCCGCTCATCATTGGACGAGGTCGATGCCATGCTCCATGATGACAAAGTGAACTCCATTGAGTCACGTCCTCTTCTCAGTTTCTACTTCGACCACACCTCCTATCGTCAGGACAATCCCGACCGCAATCCTCCTCTCGTCATCCGTGATGAAGCCATGCAAAACTTTATCAATATGACTTCCGTCAAGAATCCTCACATAATCCCAGTGACATCAGAAAACATCCAGTTCAAGCTCGGTGACGAAGTCATAGTGACGGAAGGGGACTTCAAGGGCATCCGTGGACGTGTGGCTCGCATAGCTGGACAGCAGCGAGTGATAGTAGAACTGTTTAGCGGTTGTTTGGTGGCTACGGCATATATACCGAAGGAAGCGATGGAGAAGATTGACAAGGAAAAGGAGTAATAACACTACGAATTATGACTACAACAGATATAAAAGACTTGATGCTCTACGGTGAGCGCATCAACATAGAATACAAGGAAGCCTCAAACGATTTACCCAAATCGCTTTGGGAAACCTATTCTGCTTTTGCCAATACCATTGGAGGTGTCATTGTCTTGGGAATAAAGGAGCATCGCAACATATTTGCCGAAGATCGGTTTGAAATAAAGGGTGTTGCTGATGCTGACAAAATGCTCAAATCGTTTTGGGACACAATCAACAGCGATAAGGTAAGCCGGAATATTTTGGTTGATGAAGATGTGGAATGTATTGATTATGAAGGCAAGACACTCATTGCAATACATGTGCCGATGGCAAACTATACCGTGCGTCCTGTCTATATCAACAAAAACCTGCTGAGTGGAAGTTTCAAGCGAAACTATGAGGGAGATTATCATTGCACCGACGAGGAAGTGAAGGCGATGTTGCGTGACGCCAATGAAGGCGGAAACGATGGCCTCATGCTGGAAAACTACGACATGAACGACATCGACCTGCCCACCCTTCATGCCTACCGCAACCATTTTAAGGTGAGAAACGTGGACCATGTCTTCAATCAGCTTGACGACAAAGACTTTCTCCGCAATATGGGTGGAATGACCACCGACCGAAGCACCCGACGAGAAGGACTGACAATGGCAGGACTGATGATGTTCGGCAAGGGACTTCCCGTGCGCGACCGCTTCGACAACATACGCATGGACTATATCGACAAAACCAACCTCATAGGTGACAGCCGTTGGAGCGACCGCCTCACCTACGACGGCACATGGGAAAACAATCTCTTCAACTTCTTCACTCGCGTAATGCCGAAACTCACAGCAGACCTGAAACGTCCCTTCAAGCTCGAAGGGATGGAACGCATAGACGATACCCCTGTCCATAAAGCTGTCAGGGAAGCTATGACGAACATGATAATCCATGCCGACCTATTTATCATTGGTGTGCTGAAAGTGGAGAAATACGACAAAGAGTTCCTGTTCTCCAACCCTGGCTCCCTGAAGCTTCCCATCGAAGACATCATGAATGGCGGAAACTCCAAGGCCCGCAATCCGCGCATCCAGAACATGCTGCGAATGATTGGTTTTGGTGACAACATAGGCAGTGGCTATCCCACCATTTTGAAAGCGTGGAAAGATGAGAATTGGCGAAAGCCCACCTTGCTCGACCGCACTGAGTTGAGACAGGTGGACCTGACAATGCCAATGATAAGCCTGTTGCCGGAATCCGTATTGAGCGAAATGAAGGCCTACTATGGAGAAGAGGGATACCATGCCTTGACCTCAGAAGAGCAAATGATACTGGCATACGTATGGAATGGCGAGAGCGTCAGCAACACCGAGTTGCAGCAGCTGTTAGGACTGAATTCCATCGAAGTAGGCAAAATCCTTCATCAGATGGTGGAGAAGCAACTGCTGAATAAGGAGAACAAAAGTCGCTGGACAACTTATACTTTACTCAAAGAAGACACTACTGAATCTATTGGTGAGGAAAAGAGTGAGGAAAAGAGTGATAAAAAGAGTGAGGAAAAGAAAAATGTCACAGATGATGTTACCGATAAAGACAAAGGTGGTCAGAAAAGGTGGTCAGAAAAGGCAGTCAGAAAAGGTGGTCAGAAATGTAGTTTAACTACGGAAACCACTACGGAAACTACTACGGAAACCACTACGGAAACCATTCGCCTACTCATTAAAGAAAATCCTAAGATAACAGGCAAGGAACTTGCTGCAAAATGCCACATAACAGAAGATGGAGTTGCCTATCACATTAAGAAGTTGAAGCAGTTAGGCAAAATCAAGAGAAAGGGTGGAACGCGTAATGGTGGTTATTGGGAGATGATCCAATAATAAATCCACATTATGAGAAGAGTATGAATTGTTCGGGAATATGCGGATATTGTTCGGAGAAAACTATAAAAGTTCGGGAACAGGTTCGGGAACTCGACGGAAAACCACTGAACAAATATTAGAGTTAATAAAGAATAATCCTCAAATGACAGCACCCAAGATTGCCATTGAACTTGGCATTTCAACCCGTGGGGTGGAAAAAAGCCTCCGTCAATTAAGAGAAACAGGTATTATAAACCTTACTCCAATCACAATTCCTAATAACGTGACGAGCATAGGAGATTATGTTTTCTTCTTTGTGTAGTTCTTTGGACAATTGTAGAACTTAATAGAATCTTCGTGCCGAACTATCATAATCCGTCTTTGCATAGCTGGACACGAGTCGGGGACAAACTTTTTGAAAACACAAAATACAGTATATCATATGATATAGCTCAATGCATTATCGTGGGAACTGACAGACGAGGAGTTTGTCAATGCCGCCATTGAGCCACAGGAGCAGATAAGCAAAGCGCAATCCCAACTGCTCGGTGTGCCTTCATATTGGCAAGTGGTGGAGTGGAACCGACGCATGTCGGGACTGGTGGTGGAAGTGGCTCGCAATCTGATTTGCAGTGGAACGGGAAAAAACGCAGAAATAAATGAAGAGATAGTAATATTATTTTAAGGTGATTCTCTTGCTCTCTGTTAGTATTACTACATTCTTGCATGCACGAGAAATTGCAACATAAAAATTCTTTTTGTCTGAGAACAAATGCGCATCAACAATAACTACAGTATCAAATTCAAGTCCTTTTGTAAGTAGGGTTGTTCCCATACAACGTCCTTCGACTTTTCTCCCGATTTGTCGAATACGATTTTTGTATTCAACCATATTGTCATATACTGAAATACCGTTTGAGACTGCATTTTTCATACAAACAGCCAAGCTATGAAGCAACTCAGGTCTTTTGGGGCGTAAATGCAACGTCTTGTAAAAGAAATTAAATATACTATAAAAGTTGGTCATAGTACTGTTATTGATAAATGTGTTACAGCATTCTTCGAGTCCCTTTGATAATTCTTTATTCTTGTCTCGTTTCTGCTTTATGTAGTTTTTCTGAGGTTCAATCCATTCTTTTAGCTCTGTAACATTAAAGGTGAATTTTGTTAGCACCTCATATATTTTGTATATTTTACGTCGAGACCGTGATATTCCATTTATCAAGTCGTCAACATCTTTTGATACGGAGTAAAAAGATTTGTCGTCAATAGCTTCAAGAAGGGTGAACGAATGTTCTATTCCTATTCGTTTTCTCATATCAGCCCTATCTATTATGCCCCCTCTAAGCCTACCTGTTTCTAAGTCCTTGTAGGTTGGCGTTATCAGAAGAATACTATTGTCTTTGAGGTTGTCTATACATTTCCTTATTGTGTAATATCTATTGTCAATAGTATTATATTCATTTACAAAGAAATGGGCATCTTCATCATGAACAAGTGTGAAGGAAGTCCTGTAAGACAACAGCCTTTCTCTTATATGGATAATCTTATGACCAAGTTTTTCGCAATTTCCATTCAATTTCCATCGCCAAGGTTCAGTAAGAAAATCAAAATGTTCAAAATCAGCTAATTCTTTGTTAAATTCTACTTTCCTTCCTGCGAAAGAGAATATACCTTGTAATTCATCACCCAAAATGTGCGCTGGCATTAAATCAGCCAATCTCATAATCATCTGATGCTGGTCTAACGTACAATCCTGATATTCATCGACAAAAACCCCTTGAAAGGAATTCTTTACGACAACTTGCACAGAGACCAAGCTCAATAAATCTATAGATTTTTTTATTATAAAATCAAAATAGCCTTTTTCCTCTTGCTCTGGAATCTCGTCTTTATGTACATATGCAAACACCAATCTTTGTGCAAAGCCTGAAATTGTTTCAAGTTTATATTTGTTGTTTGATATACCAAGTTTCTTGAACTTCGCTCTTAATGAAGCTATACCTGCATGAGTATGTGTCAGAATCAGTTGCACAGAATCATCGGGGCATAATTTTACACAATTACCTATTGTATGTGTCTTGCCATGCCCAGCAGGTGCTATAAGCAACCCTTTGGGGGCTTTAAGAAAATCAGTCAATGTCATTTCCAATCCAATAAATTATCTGCTCGTATTCCTTTCTTAATGTACATTTTTCATCCATCTGATTCACGTATTTTATAATAACTCTCCCCAGTTGTTCGCCATGATGGATGTTTTTATACCAGGACTTGCTTTTGGCTTTATTCCCCAATTTAATTCTCCAATCATTTTGATCTTTTCCCGTGGAATTCTTAATTTCATCTACGCTGCCAAAGCCATTAGACGCAATGATTTTCTGTTCTCCATGTTCCTGAATGGCATAGTCTAACAATTCACACACTCCTTCCCAAGGAAGATCGTTGAATATTTGTTGTTCAATGGCTTTTCCCGTATCGCATAGCACTATCTCAACACCTGTCTTTTGAGCAGAATCCTTATCTTTATCTACCTCCCTATTGTCATCGTCACAAAAAACCAAGCTGTCATAACCTATTGATTTGAAAATGTTTGCATGTTTATAGAAACCGTTACCACCTCCACCATCTATATGGACTATTCCCTGTACGGCTAATCCGTAGCCTCTCTTCTCTTGAAGATGGTCACTTATAGCCCTAATAATCCCCTCTTCTGTAGCCCCTTCGCACGAAATAATGCGCTTTGCATAAAATGCTGCAGGTTGAGAACGCAAAGTTCCTTGAATGCTATCGGGGAGTTTGAACAATGTCGAATCTCCTTTCCGCATTAAATATATGGAAGAAATATCTGGTTCGACAATTACGTCTTTTGAATGGGTTGTAATAAAGATTTGACCACTATTATTCTTAGATAAAAGACGTGCTAAGTTTCGTGCTCTATCAGGTTCTAATCCTTGCTCAATTTCATCAACAAGCATAATGCCACCTTCTCCAATTAACCCTTTTTGTATAGCCATAGATAGAAGTCGTTTTGATCCCTTACCTTGCAAACGATACGGAATATCATCGCTGTGAAGTGTAATATTACTTTCTGTATAGGCGTTTTCTTTAAATTCCAGCATGGTTTTAAGGTCATTAATTGTCAACCCGATCTGTTTGGCAGAATCCTTCACTTTGGACGTTATTTCCTCAAACTCATTAAAAGTTTTTGCTTCTTTTATCGCCTCATAAGAATTTCTCACGACCTCTACCATTTTTTTGTCTATCAATGTTTTATCAACAACCCCTTGCCTTAGGAGGGCATAAAGTGGCGAACCTTTTGAATATGCAAAATGATTATCTACATAGTCAGACACCATAAACATATTGAGTTTGGCTCTGTCTGATGCGGAAATAGAGATATTGCCTATATCACGACCACTACAAACTTCCCATCTTGGTTCAAGAGTTGCATCTACTGTGAACCTGATGCGCAAGACTATTTGTTCTTGATTGGCATTAGGGTCTTCAATATCCGAAACAACATTGTCTCCATCCAATAAATTTATGTATTGGCCATACTTCTGTAGATTGGTCAATTCAACAGGCAGGTCTCCAACAACTGCCTCAATAACAATACCTTGGCTTACATCTGCATTGTAAAAATCCAAATCGGAAATACTAATATTCCAGTTTGGACATAGGACACATGATATAGCCTTCAATATTGTTGTCTTTCCAGAGTCTCCTCTTCCAATGAGACATACAAAAGGCTTCATCTGAAAAACTTGGTCAAAGTTCTTAATGCCTCTGAAATTTTCAATATGCAATGAGTGTATACGAGCCATAGAGTATGTCTTTATAATAGTCCGTTTTGAACCTTGTTGTAAACTTCATGGAATACTCGTTCGTTGATGACGTTTTGGAAATTCTTGTTGTCTAAGTATTGACGACAAAACTCCGTGTTTTCGTTCATCATCTGAATGACGATAGAAAGTGTCGAACTGAAAGCTTGTTGTTGTGCAGTTTCCTTGTTGCTGTTTTTTGCTGCATTCACGAAGTTCTCGTCTGACACAAGTTTCTCTGGCAGACTGTCTATCTGCTGTTTTACAGTTTCAATATTCTGCCAGTGAATATCATTGAATTGGTCAAGAATATCACTGAGCTTTGCCATTTCTGGTTCGTGCTTACCCCCTTGTCCGCTGCCTACAGGTATAGGATCAATCTCTGTATTCTGATTTTCAAGCACGATAGTGTGTTCTGCCATCTTTGATACCTGAACCTGTTCCATGTCAATACATTCTTCAAGTCCTTTGGTGAAATCTTCGCCTTTGAGCTTCGGTAATTTGTGAACCAGTAGGATGAAGAATGTATAAAGCATTTCCCATTCCATGCTCTTATAGGGTGTTACGGCAGCCACAAAGGGATATGTACGAATAAACGACTTGATGGCACTCTTGCACCTGATTTGGCTGCTCTCTTCAAGGGTTTTGAATCTTTCAACCGTCATGTTGATGATAGGGTCAAGCTCACTGCGGTCAGCTCCTGACAGGTATTTTTCGTTTATCTCTCTAACTTCTTCTTCCGTATAGATGTTGCGCCCTTCTATTTCGCTGATCAGGTCATTGATCTTGTTCGGGTCAGTCTCTTCCGAAAGAATGGTTGTCTTGTAGAAACGCTGGAAAGAAGCCTGAATCTTATCTGCATCATTGTAGAAATCAAGCACGAAAGTGTCGTTTTTCAATGGATGACAACGGTTCAGGCGTGATAAGGTCTGTACTGCTGCCACATCCGATAATTCTTTGTCCACATACATAGAGTGAAGCAAGGGCTGGTCGTAGCCAGTCTGAAATTTGTCAGCTACCACAAGTATTCTGTATGGGTCTTCACCCATATTGTCCTCAATATCTTTGGACGGGAAGCCGTTCACGTCAGCTTCTGTCACTTCCTTCCCATTGTATTCTTTTTTGCCGGAAAAAGCCACAATAGCCCTATACGGACTGTTTTGTTCCTTCAGCAGTCTGCTTATCTCATAGTAGAAATCTATAGCCCTTACTATGCTGCTTGTCACCACCATTGCCCTTGCCTGTCCACCTATCTTCCCTCTGTTCAAAACCGAGGTCTGAAAGTGGCTTACTATAATAGCGGCTTTCTGATGAATGGTTTCGGGACGGCTTTCCACATAAGCACGGATCTTCTTTGGTGCTTCTTTTTGGTCAAATTCAGGGTCGTCCTCTATCTTCTTGATTACCTTATAGAAACTTGCGTAAGTAGTATAGTTCTTCAATACATCCATGATAAAGCCTTCTTCTATAGCCTGTTTCATAGTGTATTCGTGAAATGGTCTGTGCTGTATCTTGCCATCAGGCTGTTTCACAGGCATACCGAACATTTCCAATGTTTTGTTTTTGGGCGTTGCCGTGAAAGCATAGTAGTTGGCATTCTTCAACATCTTTCTTCCCTCAATGATGCTATTCAACTTGTCTTCAAGGTCTGTGCCGTCAGTGGTGGCATTGCCGGAAAGGGCAATGTTCATCTTTGCGGAAAGAGAACCGTTCTGACTGCTGTGCGCTTCGTCAATGATGATACCGAAACGCTTGTTCTTCATCTCCGTTCCTATCGTCTCCAATATGAATTGGAACTTATGAACAATAGTGATAATGATTTTCTTGCCATTCTGAAGGGCATTCTTCAATGTCTCCGAAGAATCAGCCCAATCAACGATGTTCGACAATCTTTTGAACGCATTGATATTGTCACGAATCTGGTTGTCAAGGTTCACTCTATCCGTAACCACGATGATTGTATCAAGCAGAGGAGTCGTTCCGTCAAGAAGCCCCACCAACTGATATGCAAGCCATGTGATAGAGTTTGACTTCCCACTGCCTGCAGAGTGTTGTATCAGGAACTTCTGTCCCATGCCACCGTTTCTTGTTGCAGCAAGCAATTTGCGCACGGCATCCAGTTGATGATACCGAGGCCAAATGATACTCTCAGATGTCTTTTTCTCTTTCTTGCCTGTTTTCTTGTTTTTTACCTCTTTTGTCTTGTGTACGATTTGGGCATAGTTTTCCAATATGTCGGACAGCGACCTTTTCCCAAGCACCTCCTCCCAAAGATAAGCTGTGCGCACACCATTACAATCGGGATTACCTGCACCTCCGTCCAAACCTTTGTTGAATGGCAGAAACCAAGATGATTTGCCCTTCAATTCCGTACACATTTTTATTTCATCGTCATCTACAGCAAAATGCACGGCACAACGCCGCTTCTGCAATATCAATGCGGAAGGGTCGGCTTTTGGGTCACGGTCTGTCTTGTATTGCTTTACGGCATTCTCTACAGTCTGTTTCGTGTAATGGTTCTTCAATTCCATTGTCATGACAGGCAGACCATTCAGTGAGATACACAGATCGATGCTGTTACTGTTGGAAGGACTGTAATATAGTTGCCTTATCACACAGAAAATGTTGCGTCTGTACATTTCCTGTGCGCTTGGATTCAGTTCTGATGGCGTGGGATAATACATGTCGAATGTTTCCGTAATGTACTTATAACCCTTGCGCAATACGTCCGTTACCCCTCGTTTGCTCAGTTCATTGCTAAGACGCATGAAGAAGTTCCGCTCCGATGATGCATTGGCAAAGCAACCTGTATTTTCCACCTTCTCCTTTTGAGTGGACAGGATAAATCGCTTTACACGTTCGGTGTCAATGCCGAACTCCTTGTTATAATCGTATGAAACACCTTGCTCATAACCCTGTTTGTCACAAAGATATGAGGTAATGATGCTTTCAAGCCCTTTCTCTGAAATATCTGTTGCCATAAGCGTTTTCTTGTTCTATAGTTCCTGCTTTAATTCTTCATACAAATCTACTGGACCCAAGTGCCAATATTTGGTACTTTCAGACGAAAGTTTCTTGTATAACTTTGAACGATAGATGCGGTTGATGGCTTCAGCGATACTGATGCCTCTGTCTTCCACCATCCATTGGGCAAGCCACCCAATCTTACATGGCAGCAGCAGATACAGGTTGTCTTGTGTTATTGTTGTACTCATAATTTTACTTTTATTGATTCGACAAACTTTATGGCGGTCAACGACTTCTCTGTGTGGAAGAGATATTGATCCACCAGTTTGTATGTTTTCAACTCCTGGATGAGGGTCGGCATACTGATGATGCCTCCTTCATAAAGCGTGAACTGAGTATATACGCTGTCGTCAGCCACAGGACCATACACGATGTCATAGTCGTGGGTGAAGCCTCGTTCTGTTCGATTCCTCATGACAAAAGTCACCCATTCCTCTGTAGGTTTCTTGAACAGGAGCACTTTCATGCTCTCCAAAGCTTTGTGGTCCAATTCGTACACATTCACATAACCTACGTGAACGTCCTTGTCTTTCATCCTTCGCTCTACAAGTTTTTTGGCCTGTGCAAAGGAGGTCGTTGTGTAGAATCCAGAACCATAGTCCAGCGAACGATTAGGTTGGCGTATCTCCGGGTTTTCTACCACCTCGAAACTTCCATGATATATCTTGCTCATTTCTTTCTGTTGTTAATCATTTCATCAATTTCTTCTATCAGCCAATTGTGCCCTTGGGTGTGGAGCACATCATAGAACTCACAGAAATGTTCTGTGATTCCATATTGCTCAAACAGGTTCACCACATCTTCTGTTGGCATGTTTTTTGCCTTGGCGTATTGTTCTATGCAGAACGATACAAACATAGCTCTTTCTTCTACTTCGCTTTTCATTTCAATTCTCCTTTCTGTGACTCTGCCACACATATTTGTCCTGTCACGGCATCACTTATCAGGCGTTGCTTGAACTCTTTTAGATAATCTATCTCTGCCTGTAAGTCTGCCATGTATTGGTCTATTTTCGACAGTTTTGCATCTATGTACTCAACTATGGCTTGCTGCTCGGAAAGAGGGGGCAAGACGCATCTCATCTTTTTCAATTCATCCCAATTAAGGCTTTGTCTTAATCCGTTTCCCATACTATAAAATACTTTTTTTATATCTATGGAGTGTAACAGATAGTACAAATATTTAGGACTAATATCATTAAAGACTTGTAATGCCAAATAAGCTGATGTGATAATCCCTTCCTGAGTAGCCAGCCCAACTCTTAAACTCTTATGGTCATTTTGTAGATCGGTGAGTCTCAGTACAATATTCCCATCCTCTATTATCTGGTAACCATCAAATGATGCTGGTAGAAGCCCCTCGGTAGTGTTAATATCTTTGTTTACAATTTTTCCGTAGCTTAGAGATAGTAGATTTTGATGATGGATTTCCTTATTAGAAATATAATGGACACGTGACATTTGAGACAATGTTCTCGTCTCCCAATGCTCCGGTATCATGCCAATCCAAGGTATGCCCGAATCCTTCATAGGAGCATTCGGATTCAGACCTTTTGTTACCACATTTGCAATCTCAGATTGCTTTAAAGCTACACCGCTGTCTTTATAATTATCGTATTTCCTCATACAGAAAAATCTTGCTATTAGGAGTTAAACATTCAATATGTCATCGAGTGCTCCTTTGAGCCTATTTTCGATGCTTTCAATGTCAGCAGTGATTTCCTCTATTGGACGCAGTTCCACAGGCTTATAAAAATACTTGGTGAAGGAAAGTTCGTAGCCTACCACCACCTCGTCCGCATTGTAGAAAGCATCGGGAACGTAAGGTAATACTTCGTTCTGCATAAACGCATCGATACCGCCAGCGTACAGCAGTGGCACATGCTCCACATCACGAAGGTCGGCATCTACCGCCACGGGACTATCCAGTCTGGTAGGCTTTACATGACAGGGTTCCTCCTTTTCATCTCGCTTGCCAAAATGTTTTCGGACAAGGTTTATTTTTGTTGATGGCACTTTCACCTTCGCCTGCTCCAGCATCAAGAATAGGGCAAAATCACCCACAGGATGACCACCCAAGTTGTTGCGCCATGCTTCCACGACACGCTGCAACAACAGCACATCGCCCTTGTTCTTCAATTCAGGCAACTCGATTGCTTCCAAATTTTCGTAGGTCAAGCGCAGAGGTCGCTCCACCGTCACCTTGTAATAGCCGAACTCCTCGTTAGGGAATATCTTGCTCTGCTCTGTTTCTTTGAAATCCGTCAGCATCTGGAGAATAGCCTTGCGATCAACTTCGCTTGTCTCACAGTTCTTCTCTCCAAGATTCTTGCGCAATTGCGTACATTGCTTGGTAGCATCTATCAGTTGCACAAGCCCCTTCCGGCGTTCTTCCTTTCGGTTGGTCACTACCCAAACGTACGTTCCGATACCCGTATTATAGAAATCCTTTTCAGGCATGGCTATGATAGCTTCCAACAGATCGTGCTCAATGATATATTTGCGCAGATTGCTCGCTCCGCTTCCGGCATCACCCGTAAACAGAGAAGAACCGTTATGAACTTCAACGATTCTTGTGCCCAATACCGTATCGTCCACAATACGGCTTACGTTGTTGGCAAGAAATAGCATCTGACAGTCGCCAATATCGGGCAGAAAACATATTTCTTCTCGATTCTCTCCGCTCCCGATAGCAATAGTAAATCGGGAATCGGTAAATTTAGTTTTCTCTGTTTCTTTCAGCCCACGTTTCTTCAAGTCCTCTTTCCATGGTGTGCCAAAAGGTGGATTGGAGATACAGAAGTCAAATGTCTCGCCTGAATGTCCGTCACGTGAAATGGTGGAATCGAAGGCAATGAATTCCCTTTCTTCCCCCGCAAACGTATATTGGAACGATTTAATCTGTCCAGAAATCATCAAGTCTGCCTTACAGGTTGCGTAAGTTTCTGGCAACAGTTCTTGCCCATATATGTTGATGACCGCATTCTTTCCGCGTTCCTGCGCAATCTGCTGAATACGCTCTTGCGCAATGGTAAGAATGCCGCCTGTGCCGCAGGCTCCGTCATAAACCTTGTATGTCGAGTCTGTAATTTTGTCGGCAACAGGGATGATGGCAAGGTCTGCAAGCAGATGGACATAATCACGAGGTGTGAAATGTTCTCCGGCTTCGGTCACATTATTCTCTTCATTGAACTTGCGTAACAGCTCCTCAAACATGGTGCCTACTGTATGGTTATCAAGTGCGGGATGCAAAATATGTCCTTCCTCATCCAATATTGGTTTGGCACTAAGATTGATTTTGTCTGACGTAAACTTCTCGATGATACTGCCCAAACGCTCCGCTTCGGTAAGGTTGTCCACGATTTGGCGCAGATGGAGTTTCTCGATAATGTCTAACACATCTTTGCTGTAACCATTCATGTATTCGATGAAGTTCATTTTCAAACGCATCGGGTCTATTTCGCTTTTCAATGTCTTCATCGTAAATTTCGAAGTGTTGTAGAATGGATAACCCGTTATATTGTAAAGAACAGGAGCCTGATTTTCAATGTGGTTTCTGTCCAGCTGCTCCTTCATCTGCAATACCTGTTCTTTGGTCGGCTCTAACAGTACGTCAATACGTCGGAGAACCAACATAGGCAGGATGATTTTCTTGTATTCGCCTTTGTTGAAGGCATACACAAGCACATCTGTCGCAATGTTCCATATAAATGAGAACAGTGAATTATACTGACTTTGTTCCATGTTTGTTTCTATTTCAAGATGTTTTCTGAATCGTTCAATAGGTCTCTCATTTCTACACCAAGGAGCTTAGCCACCTCATGTAACGTACTTAGATTGGGTTGAGCGGCATTGCTGCACCAGCGAGATACCGTTGATTCACTGACTTGCATCTGTTTAGCCAACCATTTCCCCGTCTTCTTTTTCAATACCAAGACCACTTTTATACGATTTAATTCCTTGTCCATATTAAATATATTGATATTGGTTGCAAATATATTGTTTTTAGATGAGAAAAACGAATGAATATCAAGGAAATAGCTAATTTACAGTCTAATTTTAACTTCTATTCGCTTTTCATGCTGGCTGTACGCCAAAATTCCCTCCAAATAAAGATGAATAGATTTGTATAGAATACAATGTTTCTACGTGCTATTATAACACGTATATAGATGTTTCAAAAATTGTCGTTAAGTTGATATTGAATTATTCACATCTGTTGTATAACAGCAATATATATTAACAGATGTGCAACGAAGGTAAAATACAAAAAGTTCAACTATTATTCGTTATATTTGCAGGGTTATAACAAATAGAGAGAAAGGTGAAGTCCTGACAAAGCGGTAACTCAGTCAGGACTAAAAAATACAAGAGATTTAACCCTTAGGTGGGTATGGGTCATTACCATAGCTATGCTTTTCACGAATACGTCCATCTAATCCGTGTATAGCAACTTCTTGACCATTCTTAATAGCGATTTCGCGAGCACGCACAAATGCTTCTTGCTGTGTCCTGAAAATACCAGAACTGCGTTGAGCATGTTCTTGCTTAACTTTCCATTGGTCGCCATTATGAACAACATGAATGTTCTTGCCAGTCATATTTACCTCCTTTCTGTTCTTGGTGGCAACATGTTTCAGGTTGCCATTATACATAAGCTCACACTTTATCTGTCGATTATTGTGGGCTGTTTTCTTTGAATTCTTTTTCTCAGTGTGTCAGGGGAGAAATCTATAAAAGCCTGTGGAAGTCACTCTTTATAAAAGAAGTGTTATCCAATATATCAATTGCATAAAATGTGCCAAATCTAATTGTCTGCCAAAATGTCATAACAAAATCTATATTCTTATCGAGAAAAGCCAATCGTAAAAAAGGAAATCTATAATTGTAACAACAATAGCTATTAGGATTCAATATAGAAAAGATACAGCAAATCGGTGGACAAGCACAACCCCGATACTACAAGAAGGGAATAGGTGTATGAAACCAATACACGTAAAGCTAATTTTCGTTCAGTCAAGGCTGAACGGTCAATGCAGTTATCTTTGTTAACCGTTGAAGTTGCCTTTGGGAACTTGGCTGAACGAAAAAACAAGAGAATAGGCTGAATCAGAGATATGTGCCATTGCAGGTGATAAAAATAAGCACATTCAAATGTGCTAATAACACCCTATTCACTTGACAACTGAATGCCCTATTCAATTTGAACGCTGTAAAAGAAAGACATTTTCAGAATCCTTGAAGATAGCGGCTCGTTACTCCCGCATGTCATCCGAGGTAAGCTTCCGTGTCCTATACGAGTCGCTTAAACAGTCGGGACGCCTTGCAAGCAAGGCCGTGCACGTTAGACTGGGCAAGCTGGTTGACAATAAATAGAAGATAATCATGATACATGTAGGGAACTCGCCCAAGAAATATGCCGTAATCAGGGCTATGCGAACGATTCAGAATCCCCTTAAATTGACACAATACCGAGGGATGTCGCTGGAACTCTACACTCTACATCATTTGCAGCTAAACATCTTGTTTTCAGGTGATTGGCGAATGTAGAGTGCCTCTCAACTCTACATTATCTCTACATTTGCTCTACATAGATTAAGTAAGCGTCTCCACGAAGACGTATTGCGTATATCAAAAAAACCGCTAAGAG
>JBJEKR010000045.1:0-4603 GCA_051878735.1 Prevotella sp.
AAGAACGAGATGGCAAACACCACAAGCTCTTACGACAAGGAGAAGCTGCAGGAGCGTCTTGCAAAGCTGGCAGGTGGCGTAGCAGTACTCTACGTTGGTGCCAACAGCGAGGTTGAGATGAAGGAGAAGAAGGATCGCGTTGACGATGCTCTCTGCGCTACTCGCGCAGCCGTTGAGGAAGGTGTCGTTGCTGGTGGCGGTACAACATACATCCGCGCACTCGACGCACTGAAGGACCTGAAGGGCGACAATGCCGACGAGCAGACAGGTATCAACATCGTGGAGCGTGCCATCGAGGAGCCTCTGCGCCAAATCGTTGCCAATGCTGGTGGCGAGGGTGCCGTAGTTGTTCAGAAGGTTCGCGAGGGCGAAGGCGACTTCGGCTACAATGCTCGCACCGACAGCTACGAGGATCTGCGCAAGGCTGGTGTCATCGACCCAGCAAAGGTGGCTCGCGTTGCTCTTGAGAATGCCGCTTCAATCGCTGGAATGTTCCTCACCACCGAATGCCTCATCGTTGACAAGCCAGAGGACAAGGCTGCAATGCCAATGGGTGGTGCACCAGGAATGGGTGGAATGATGTAATCTCCACATAGCAAATGTGATACTATCTTTGCAAATTTGTGATAAATTTTGCAAAAGAGATAAATTTCTTGTGAAAAGCGTTGCAAATTACGTGGTTTTTTACTAACTTTGCACCGCCTTTCCAAGGTACTGACATTGAAAAATGAATACCCCTACGAAAGGGCAACTCAAAAAATTGAATTATTGAATAAAGAAGATATTTTTTTGATTTGTTTTAGTAGATTAGTTTTTAAGTAGTTTGTTTTTTGGGAATCGGCTGCCGGGAGGTAGCCGATTTTTCTTTTGCATAAAAAAAGGCGGTCTTGCGCTTTTCGGCGTAAGACCGTCATCTTTATCCAAAGGTACTAACAGCAAGTCTATTTCCATGCGTCGTCTATTGGCCCAGGCGCACGTTTTGCCGCTGCTGATGCCAAAGAGAGTTCATCGTCGTCGAGACTGACGATTTTACATTCTTTGCCTTTGCGTACAGACTTGCTACTTTTTTCTTTTGCATCCATCTCTGCAATATCGGCATTAAGCAGTCCTATGGCTTGGGCTGCCTTTGCTGCCCGTTTCTTGTAGTATAACAGTGTTGCCACTGCCGCTGCGAGAATTATCGCTGCTATAATGACTAATGCTATCATAACCGTTTTGTTTTATGCAAAGATGTTGCCTTGCAGTTTTAATTACAGTGCTGATTTACCACCTACTACTCTGGAGGGGGTTCTTTCTCCATAACCACCAGCAGCCTCTTCGAGCTGTTCTTCATCAAGCACTTGCTTCTTGTTCTCGTCAAAATTGTTTGTTGCCATAATTGTAAAATTTTAAAATGTTAGACATGTTTATTAATAGAATTCTACTGCAAAATTAGTGTCTTTTCCAAGACAAAGCTGGACAAAATGGGAAACATGATGGTCAAAACGGGAAAAAAGTGCTTTTTACGCCTTTTTTTTGCGGTATTCCATCGGTGTCATGCCAAATTGTGTCTGAAAGAGTCGCGTCAGCGTGCGTTGTGACAATCCCGACATTTCTGCCACAAGGTATATCGGATCGTTTGTTTCCGACAGCAGTTGTGTGGCGTGTTGCAGTCGGTAGGTGTTGACGAAGTTCGTCAGGCTGTTGCCGTTGTCGCACTCCTTTATCGCCTTCACCACATACTTGTAGTTGGTGTTGAGTCGTTTTGCTATAGTGTCGCGTGTCAGTGACTCGTCGGTGTATATGTGGTCATATTCCATGAGATTGACGATTTTGGCAAACAGCAGCTTCGATGTCTCTGACGGTTCGTCTCCTGTTTCGGGTTCTGGTTCCTCTGCAACGTAGGTAGCATGTTTATCGTAGCCTTCCGCAGTGTTTGTGTATGACTGCTTCTTTTTGCTCAGCCAGACGTCAATCAGCGAGCGCAACAGAGCGAGTCTTTCGTCGAGGTCGCGCTTGTAGCGTATGGCGTAGAATGCCGTCAATACAATGAGAGCGACGATCACTGCGATAATGCCAATATATATAGTCAATGCCATTTAGTTGCAGATTTTATGTTTATTCAGCGACAAAGGTAAGCATTTGTCTTGACATTACCAAATAAAAACAAAAGTTTTTGGGCTTTTGTTTTGGATTGTCTCTTTTTTACATTACCTTTGTACCCAAATAATGCAAGAATGGAACGACTATTGAAGCTTTATCAGCAATGGGCGAAAGCAGAACCCGCCAATATCGCCAAAATGGCGGGAGCCGGAAGCAACCGTGAATACTATCGCATCACGGCAAAGGACGGCTCCACGGTAGTGGGCGTAGTGGGTACGAGCCGCGACGAAAACCACGCATTCGTCTATCTCTGCAATCATTTCACGTCAAGGAAGTTGCCTGTGCCAAAAGTGCTTACCGTCAGCGACGACGAGATTTGCTATCTGCAGACCGACCTCGGCACCACATCGCTTTTTGATGCCATCGCGGGCGGACGAGAAGCGGGTGGACGCTATACACTTGGAGAGAAACAACTCTTGGTGAAGACAATCAGAGAACTTCCCAACATTCAGATTCGAGGAGCCAGAGGAATGGACTTCTCAAACTGCTATCCGCAACCTGAGTTCGACACCAACAACGTGCTCTTCGACCTCAACTACTTCAAATACTGCTTCTTGAAACCCACCGACCTCGACTTCCACGAACTGAAGTTGGAGGCAAACTTCCATCTCTTTGCAAAAGACCTCACGGCAGAAAAGTGCGACAGTTTCATGTATCGCGACTTTCAGGCACGCAACGTGATGCTCGATGGCGAGGGCAATCCGTATTTCATTGACTTTCAAGGCGGACGTCGAGGACCTTACTATTACGACCTCGCATCCTTCCTCTGGCAAGCGTCGGCAAAATATCCGAACAAGCTGCGTCGCGAACTGGTATATGAATACTACAACTCACTGAAGAACTACATCGAAGTGCCTTCGTCGCGCCATTTCGTCGAGAGGCTGAGCCTCTTCGTGCTGTTCCGCACGCTGCAGGTGCTTGGAGCCTACGGATTCCGTGGCTACTACGAGCAGAAAAAGCATTTCATCGACTCCATACCACCGGCAATACAAAACTTGCGCGAACTGCTGAAGCTCAACTGCTTCCCTTATCCATACATGATGGATATGCTTCGCCGACTGACCGAACTGCCGCAGTTTGCACGCATAGAGCAGGCGGCAGTGAACCGTGCCGACGGCTACAAGGTGACGGACAAGAACATCTACAAGGCGCACCCACAGGACGGTCCTGCCACATTCTCAAAATACGACGGGAAGGGACCTCTCGTAGTGCGTGTGTACAGCTTCTCTTATCGCAAGGGCATACCGGAAGACCCATCGGGCAACGGTGGCGGCTACGTCTTCGACTGCCGAAGCACCCACAACCCAGGACGCTACGAGCCGTACAAGAAGCTGACTGGACTCGACGAGCCAGTGATTCGCTTCCTCGAAGACGACGGCGAGATACTCACCTTCCTCGACAGCGTATATCGCCTTGCCGATGCCCACGTCCGCCGCTACATGCAGCGTGGCTTCACCTCGCTGATGTTCAGCTTCGGCTGCACAGGTGGTCAACATCGCAGTGTGTATAGCGCACAGCACCTCGGCGAACACATCCATAAGAAGTTTGGCATCGAAGTGGAGATAATCCACCGAGAACAGGGGAGACATTTTGAGCTTTTAGCTCAAAATGGAATTAAGAATTAAGAATTAAAAATTAAAGTTCGTTGAGCGGAACATGAACTTTAATTCTTTAATACTTTAATTCTTTAATCTCAAAATTGAAAATTTTGACATGAGGCAGGCAATGATATTTGCAGCGGGACTTGGAACCCGACTGCGTCCAATGACAGACACAATGCCAAAGGCACTGGTCAAGGTAGGGGGCGAACCACTACTGTGGCATGTCGTGACAAAACTCAAGGCTGCTGGTTTTGAGCGCATCGTCGTCAACGTACATCATTTCGCACAGCAGATTATCGACTATCTTGCCTCGAACGACAATTTCGGTCTCGACATACGCGTCTCTGATGAAACCGAGATGCTTCTCGAAACGGGTGGAGGAATAAAGAAGGCGGCTCCGCTGTTCGACCCCAACGCGCCTATACTGATACACAATGTCGATATACTGAGCAACGTTGACCTCGCCGACCTCTACGAAAAGGCAAAGGACAACGACGCAACACTGCTCGTAAGCCAGCGTGAAACCTCACGCTACCTCGTCTTTCGCGACGACATGCAGCTCACGGGGTGGATAAACATAAAGACAGGGGAAACGAAGCCCTCCAGTCTTCCAGTGGGGGAAGTTGGCTGCGCTCTGAAATTCCCCCACTGGGGGGTGGGGGGGCTACTCTTCTACGCCTTCTCCGGCATTCACGTCTTTTCCCCGCGCCTCTTCCCCCTCATGGCTGAGTGGCGAGAGAAGTTCGGCATCATCGACTTCTACCTCAAAGCGTGTGAGAGTGCCAGTGTTCGTGGCGTCGTGAAGGACGACCTGAGTCTGCTCGACGTTGGCAAGCTCGACAGTCTCGACAAAGCAGAAA
>JBJEKR010000046.1:0-19603 GCA_051878735.1 Prevotella sp.
TTGTTTTTCGCTCAACATACATTACCTTTGCACCCGAAATTTCGAAATTATACACTTTATTATGGCACAAGAAGACGTTTTTAAGAAAATAGTATCGCACTGCAAGGAGTATGGCTTTGTATTCCCAAGCAGCGAGATCTATGATGGATTGGGAGCCGTTTACGACTACGGACAGAACGGCGTGGAACTGAAAAACAACATCAAGCAATACTGGTGGAAGAGCATGGTGCTGCTGCACGAGAACATCGTCGGCATTGACTCTGCCATCTTCATGCACCCGACAATATGGAAGGCAAGCGGACACGTTGACGCTTTCAACGACCCACTCATCGATAACCGCGACTCGAAGAAGCGCTATCGTGCTGACGTGCTCATCGAGGACCAGATAGCAAAATACGACGAAAAGATTCAGAAGGAAGTGGCTAAGGCACGCAAGCGTTTTGGCGACTCGTTCGACGAGGCGAAATACCTTGAGACCAGCGAGCGCGTAAAAGAGACAGTGGAGAAGCGCGACGCACTCCACGCACGCTATGCCGAGGCAATGCAGGGCCCGGACCTTGAGGCACTGAAGCAGATTATCCTCGACGAGGAAATCGTTGACCCAATAAGCGGCACGAAGAACTGGACCGACGTGCGTCAGTTCAATCTTATGTTCGCTACCGAAATGGGAGCCTCTGCCGATGCTGCCATGAAGGTATATCTGCGTCCAGAGACGGCACAGGGCATTTTCGTGAACTACCTGAACGTACAGAAGACAGGCCGCATGAAGATTCCTTTCGGCATCGCCCAGATAGGCAAGGCTTTCCGCAACGAGATTGTTGCACGCCAGTTCATCTTCCGTATGCGCGAGTTCGAGCAGATGGAGATGCAGTTCTTCGTTAAGCCAGGAACGGAACTCGACTGGTTCCCGAAGTGGAAGCAGACACGTATGGCTTGGCATCAGGCTCTCGGCTTCGGTGCAGAGAACTACCGTTTCCACGACCACGACAAGCTGGCACACTATGCCAACGCTGCCACCGACATCGAGTTCAAGATGCCGTTCGGCTTCAAGGAGGTGGAAGGAATCCACAGCCGCACCAACTTCGACCTCTCGCAGCACGAGAAGTTCTCGGGCAAGAGCATCAAATACTTCGACCCGCAGACCAACGAGAGCTACACTCCGTATGTCATAGAGACATCCATCGGTGTTGACCGCATGTTCCTTTCCATCATGTGCCACGCCTACGAGGAGGAGAAGCTGGAAAACGGCGAGACACGTGTAGTGCTGAAGTTACCGGCAGCCTTAGCTCCCGTGAAGCTCGCCGTAATGCCACTCGTGAAGAAGGACGGACTGCCAGAGAAGGCACGCGAGATAATCAACGACCTGAAGTTCCACTTCAACTGCCAGTACGACGAGAAAGACTCTATCGGCAAGCGCTATCGTCGTCAGGACGCCATCGGTACGCCTTACTGCGTGACCGTTGACCACGACACACTGAAGGACAACTGCGTGACATTGCGTTTCCGCGACACTATGGAGCAGGAGCGTGTGCCCATCTCAGAGCTTAACAGCATAATCGAGGACAAGGTGAGCATAGCAAGCCTGCTGAAAAAGCTCCAATAATTTCTTTTGGAAGTTAAGTAAGTTAAAGACAAATGTATATAAAGAAGATAATCTTTTCCCTGTTCATGACGCTCATTGCCTCTGTGGCATTGACCTCATGCAGCGAGGACGATGGCATCGTAGAGGAGTTTCCTGACTGGCAAAACCGCAACGAGACGTTCTTCAACAACCTGACCGACTCTGTGCAGGCTCTCATTGCCAGTGGCAGAACCGACTGGAAGCGCATACGTACATGGTCAAAAGGCGAAGGCGACTTCCTTGCCAACTACGACTACATCATCGTCCACGTCATCGAGAGTGCGCCGGCAACAGAGACGGCATCGCCACTCTACACCGACTCCGTTGCAGTACACTACAAGGTCAACCTCCTGCCGTCAACGTCCTACCCCAACGGCTACAAAGCAGACGCAAGCTATCTTGAGCCGTTCGATCCCGACATTGCCGTTCCGTCGAAACTCTATACGGGAGGCAGCTTGATAGACGGTTTCACCACAGCTTTGCAGTATATGCGCCGTGGCGACTACTGGATGGTCTATATGCCCTACCAACTTTCCTACGGTGTGACAGGAAGTGGCGAAATACCGGGCTACAGCACACTCATATACGAAATGAGACTGAAAGACTTCTGGAGCAAATAGAGAAATCCTTAATGATTGACAAGCAAGCTAAACACGATCTATCATAATCCATAATATGGTCACGGCAGAAAGTACTACGTGATAAAGACTTAATCTCTGATAGCAAGAGGGTGTGTCAAGTGATTGACACACCCTCTTGCCGTTTTCGCGCCAAGGCAATTTCTTTGGTCTATTCTGCGAGGAGCTTTTCTATCTGAGCATCAAGTTTAGCATCTTCTCCATCATCGATCTTGCGGACGATGTAGTCATTGACCTCGGTCAAATTGCCTTTAATCGCAAGTTATTACCATTTGTCCTTGTGCAGCAGCGGCACTCGTGTTTGCCACTGCTGCGAGAGAGAGATTTTTTATTCTTCAAAGTTGTGTTTTGTTATGTTCGGATTGTTGTTGAGCACGCTCTGCGGGAATGGGAAAATCCACAGTTTTGAGTCGGGCTTAATGGTGTAGGTCTGTCCTGCAAGCGTTCGGCTGTATGTATCCTCCCAACCGCTGATTTGATTCCATCGTTTCTTTGCGATGAAGATGTCAACAGAGAACAACAATTCATTACAAGTCACTTGCTTCACATGCGCCTTGGCATCCTCTGCCGTGCTGACGTTGCCTTTCAGTGGCCGATAAACGTCTGTCGCTATGCGGTTGACGCGAATCTGGTCGAGAGCTGCCATTGCAGCGTCAATATTGCCCTTATGCAGTTCACATTCCGCAACAATAAGATACATCTGCGGCGAGCGCAAGCCTCCGTCGTTCCAATAGGAGCCGAGTGAGAATGTCAACGTCCAGCCTGCCTCGCCAATGAAAGAGGCAGAGGCATCCATTTGGTAGTCATACGCCATACTCATAGAGGTGATTTTGCGATATGCATGTCCCTCTTCAAGATAGCTGAACGACAGTGGATTGATGCAATTGAAATACTCCTGGTTCGGGTTCAGGAAATAGTCCTCGTCGGTACCTTTCAGGGTGCGGTCGATCACCTCGTATGTTCCTCCAATCATATACCCCGTGAGAGTGCCCTTGTAGTTGTTGTTATAATCGTTTACGATGCCATTTATAGCAAGCGCTTCCTTCGCTACGCGTTCCGCCTCTTCCCACTTTTGCATGCTCATCAGAGCCTGTGCCTTGACAGCGTATGGACACGCCTTGCTCATGCGCATCTTGTTCACAGCCATTGGAGAAAGTCCGTTGATTTCTATCGCAAGGTCGCAGTCGGCAATGATGCGGTCATAGACATCCTGAACAGTGCTTTTGGGCTGCGGCTCTTGAATGTCGGTGTCTTCAGTCATGATGATTATGCCGGGGTCGCTGGAAGCCGTTGAAGGATTGTAGGCTTTGGCGTATTTGTTCACCAGCATATAATAAGCCCATGCCCTTAGGGTAAGGGCCTCCGAGCGTAGCATTTTCTTCGCCTCGTCAGTTCCCGTTGCAACTTCTACCTGCTTTAATACTGGATTGCTGATTCTTCCTATTATGCCATAATAATTTGTGTAGTCGTAGTCGGTTGACGTCAACTCTGCCATCTTATCGATGTTAGCCTCGTCCCATGTCCACATAATCACGTCGCGGGTCTTGGTTGGCTTCGAGATTTCGTTAGCCACAGATGAATAAGCGAAAATCATATCTCCTGCCATGACTCTCATATCATTGTTTCCGCCATAGTACTCATAGTTGAGGAGCATCTCGAGTTGGTCGGTCGTTGACAGCAGGTTCTTTCCCTTAGGCTGCACGTCGGTGAAATCCTCACAAGAGGCAAACGTCAGCGAGGCGGCTGCCAATGTCATGTATATTGTCTTTTTCATTTTCATAGTTACGTGGGATTAGAAGTTTACATTAAGTCCAAAGATGTATGAGCTCGGATTGCGTATGCCAAGCGTTTCTGGGTCAACGTTCACGTCGTTCTTCACCCAAAGCGCCTTTGGATTGTCAATCTGGAAACGCAGCGAAAGACGATTGATGCCAAGTCTGCCTATCCACTGGTTCGGGAAGTCGTAGCCCAACACGATGTTACGGATTTTGAGGAAGTCGGCATCCTGCACGAAGATGTTTCCGTATGTTGACTCCGCTCCAGGCAGATTAGACGAATATCTACCTATACCAGGCGTGTTGGTTGGATTCTCTGGTGTCCAAGCGTTGAGAAAATAGCTTGGAATGGCCTTGGTGGGCATTGCATAGGTTTCACTTTCCTGAAGCACCCGCATCTTGTGTCCGCCATAGTAAGCCATCAGGATGCTCAATGAGAAACCATTCCAGCGTACGGAATTATCCATTCCCATGATAACTTTTGGCTCACTCTGTCCAGAGTATTCCATAATATCTATGCTACTACTTGTAGCTTCATGTTTCGCGTTGCCATCTTCCACATACCATAGGGTCTGACCCTTTTCTCCCTCCTTGTCGCTGATGCCTGCAAACTGGAATGACCACAGTGCGCTTGACGGATAACCCTCAACATAAGGATTGCTGACAAGCTGGTATGCTCGTGTAGATGAGTTTTCCACGCTTGTCACCTTGTTGCTGTTGTGCGAAAAAGTGAAGTTGGTCGTAAACGACCAGTCTTTGCGCGACCTTGCCCTGAGCCAGTCGTATGCCAACTGAAGCTCTATGCCTCGGTTGCGCATCGAAGCCATGTTGACGAACATTGACGAGAAGCCTGTCGTCGGGTCGAGGGTCATGTTGGAGAAAATGTCCTTGCCCACCTTATTATAATAGTCAAGCGAACCACGCAGACGGCTATTGAAGAAAGCATAGTCAATACCGATGTTTGTCGTGCGGCTTTGTTCCCATTTGAGGTTTGGATTGCCTGGGCTTTCTATCTTTCCCATTGGCTCGTTGGTGTAGAAGTTAAGTTCGCCCGATGTGGCGGTCATGTAGCTCGTAGCTCCCTGGTAGATGTTACCTGTGACACCATAGCTGACACGCAGCTTGAGGAAGTTCATCCAGTTCACGTCCTCCATGAACTTCTCGTTGTGGATAAGCCATCCTGCGCCGACCGACCATAGCGGCTTGCCACGATACTTTGCATTCAGTCCATAAACGTCGGCATAGTCCTTACGGAAAGAGCCGAACAAATTGTACTTGTCATCGTAGGTATAGGTGAGGTTGAAGTAGCCAGAGGCGTATTTGTGATGGGTGTCGGAGACAATGCCCATTGCGTCACGCAGATAGGAACTGAATAACATTCCTAGCGGATATCCTCCACCTGAGCTTAAGAAATAGGAGGAATAGTACATTGAGCTTAGAGTGCCGAAATCCACCGTGTGGGTTGCGCTCGACTGCAGCTGCTCGTCGTAACCGAAGGCAAGTGCTTTCGTTCCGTTAAACTTTGTCTCACGAAATTCAAGACCGGCGAGGACGTTGATGTCGTGTTTGCCAAAGGTCTTGGAGTAGTTGACCTGTCCGCGTGCTGTCCAATAGCGTCCGTCGGTGTTGGTAGTCTGCAGGTATCCACCTGACGTAGGCACCAGCGTTGTGAAGTTGCCCTCGGCATCCTTAGAACCGTAGGCATTGCGCATTGTACGCATCAGGTGGCTGTCTTGTGTTGCATGCCATTCCGTAGTGTTGTGGTTCGACTCATATACGAACTGTACGTTTGCCGTCAAGCCGTCAATTACCTTGAAGAGCAATTCACCGTGGTAGCGCATATACTGGCGTCGTGTAGTCTCTGTGTTCTTGTAATACTCATCGACAGGATTGTTGCCGAGGTCTTCAAAACCGTCCTCAAATGTCAGATAGTCGTTGCCGTCATACCTATAGTGCTGTCCTTTTACGCTTCCGTCGGCATTATAAAATGGCATATAGGCAACAATGCCCCAAATGTTGGAATAATCTCCATTGTAATCGTAGCCAGCCTGACGCTGTTTCCCATAGATGCCGTTGACAGACACTGTGGCGGTAAGCCATCTTGCCAGGTCAAACGAGCCTTTGTATTGGAGATTGAACTGGTTGTTGAAGTGGTTTATCAGTCCACTGTTGTCATACTTGTAGTTCACCGTTAGGTTGTTGCGGAACTTGTCTGAGCGGCCACGCAACGAGAGGTTATATTGCTGCATCACGCGCTGTTTATAAACGGCATCGGCATAGTCGCGTGCATAGTTGTTCTTCTTCAGGTTTGCCAACTGGCTCTGCAGTTCAGCGTCGGTAATGTTGCCAAGAGCCTTCTGATAATAGGCATACTGAATTGGGGTAATGACACTCGTACCTTGCGATATACTTGAGGCGACATTCTTTATGGGGTCTGCCACTTCTCCGTCGTTGTTGAAGAAATAATAGTCCCAATAGGCCGCTTCGGTATCCACTTGCTGTTCGGGAGTCATATAAAAGTTGTCGGCATAGTCAACGTTCTTGTTCTCATACACCGTGAGGTTTGCCGAGAAATCGATGTCAATCTTGCCTGCTTTCTTTGCGTTCTTTGTAGTTATGACTATCACACCATTAGAAGCACGCGCACCATAGATGGCATTGGCGGCGGCGTCCTTCAGCACGTTCACGCTCTCAATGTCGTAGGGGTTAAGGTCGTCTATCGAACCTTCGATTGGAAGACCGTCAACCACGAGCAGCGGCGATGTCTCGGCGTAGAGAGAAGAAGTGCCTCGAATGCTCATCTTTCCGTTGTAGGTCGAGAGACCTGCCACACGGCCCTCAAGATTGTCCATAATGTTCGTAGTGTAACGCTCGTCGAGCTTCGATGCCGTAATGGTTGTTACAGAGCCTGTCATCTTTGGCTTTGAAATCTCCTGATAACCAGTCACCACCACTTCTTCGAGCATAAGGTCGGTTTGCATCTGCACGTTGCGCTTTAGTTCTGCAATGCCTTTGGGCAGGTGAACCTCAGAAGTCAGCGAACCGATGAAACTCATCTTCAGCGTACAGGCTGTTGTTGGCACGTCGAGCTGATAGAAGCCGTTGTTGTCGGTTATGGTACAGACCTTCGAGTCGCCAATGCAGATGGTTACTCCTATTAGAGCCTCGCCATGCTCGTCGGTGACATAACCCGACACCTTTCTTGTGCGGTTGCTCTTGAATTTGCTGTCGCGTTTCGTAACGTTGACAATCTTTCCCTTGACGCTGTAGTCAAGCGGCTTCTCATTAAGAAGGAAAGCCATTACGTCGTTGAGGGTTGCCTTGCTGACCTCGCCCGTAACGGTGTAGCTGTTGACATCGTTGTAGGCGAACACGAACTTGTATTCTGTTGTCTTCTCAAGCCTTTTGAAAACGGAAGGCAAACTCTCGTTCTTGAATTTCATGGAAATGCCTTGCGCCATTGTCGTCAGACAGACGAGCAACGCGAGGAGCAATCCCCAAAATCGTTTCTCTCTCATAAAAATTTAGGATTAATATTAATATTGTAATTCGATGGTTTTCGACATTGGTTGCAGACACGATTGGTTGTCACAAGCCTGATAGTTAATGGTGAAGCTGATTGATGCAAATTGGACGCTAACAATCTGTAGCATAAAAAGAAACCTCTAAACAAAAACGTATAATTGTTAAAAACAAAACCCAAAAACGCACGTTAAAAACTGTTTGTTTGTTGTTTCTTCCAGTTATTTTCAGTTAATTTGCTGTTCTAAATACGAAAACTTGCCACATTCTTGAAGAAAAACGCCCCTTCGTTACAACAAATTTCTCAGAAAAAGGGCAAGTTTTTCATCGAGAAGGTCAGAAAAAAATGAGAAAGGGTCGATTTTTCAGCAAAAACGCGCACTCAAACAAAGAAAAGGGCAGGACGGAACAACAAAAAGGTCAGTTTTCTAATGATGAAAGACACATGATCTAAAAATCATGTTGTGATAACGGCATTTTTTTTTAGTGGCAGGAATAATCCGTTGGAACCCGGTATTGGAGAACGTTTAGATATGGAAACCTCCCTTTATATGCGTAAAATACAAATGACAGATGCGAATCTCACACCTGTCATTAGTAGTCTCGACCAACTATATTTTAGAGTAACGGACGGAGACAAAGCCAACGAATCGTTCTGTGTCCCACCTACGCTGAGGTACGCCCACCATACTCTTGTCTGCATCATCGGGAAATGCCGGCGACATGGTGATAGTCTTCGCCTTCGGAGCCTTGACATTGGAGTTCACACAGACTGGTTCTTTGATTCATTTCAATGTGGCGGTGTTCCAGTCCATGATTCCGCTATTTTATCTCGAAGCAGATGGTTTTGCCTGTATTCTCTGTATCAGGCATGGTAATGATGAGGGCGTCGTTTTCCTGTCGGAAGTTCACCTTCTTGCCGCAACCCAAGAGGCGCACTTTCTTGATTTTCTTTCCGTTCATCTGTGGTGACTTTTTCCCTAATGCCTTAATAACGACAGTCTCGGTAGTGGGGAATCCAAGAACGAAAGCATAGATATTGCCATTATTTTGGGTGAAACGGATATCTTTTTCACCGAGGGCAATCATCAGTTTTTCGTTCTCCTTGAACGTACCGGCATTGGTGGGGTTCACAAGACCTTCGCCATAGATTTTCCAGGGTCGTGAACCAAAGATACCCACACCATTGATATCGAGCCATGCCTTGAACTCCGCGAGGAAGGCACGTTCCTTCTCGTCGATACTGCCATCACCTCGCACGGGAATATTAAGCAGCAAGTTACCGTTCTTCGATACAATATCTACAAAGGTTTTGGCGATGCGCTCAACACTCTTATACCCTCCCTTTTCATATAGTCCACGGCTGTAGTGCCACGAGCCGATGCACATGCAGGTCTGCCAAGGACGGGGCGAGATGTCAGCAAAGGCACCGCGTTCGCAGTCCATCACCACACCCCGCTGCTGCTCCTCCGAGAGACGCTTGCTGTTGATGACCGCCTCGTTGCGTCCTCCGTTCTCCTTCATGCTAAGGTTATACATGTGGGCGGCTATTTCCAAGCCATAATGTCCTAAAGGCAGGTCACGCTCATCATCGAAATAGAGCAGGTCCGGACGATAGTCGTCGATGAGCTGCTTGCAGCGCAGGAACCAGTTGCGGGCAAACTGAGGGTTCATTTCCGGAATACGCTCTGTCCACACACGGTCATTGGCTTGGTGCCATGCAGCCATCGAATCGACATTGGTAAACCCATCTGGAATGACGATGTTGTAGCCGCCATAAAACAGCTGCGGGTCGTAGCCTTCCCACCATTTGCCACTGCCGTCCTCCTTCGTGCGGTTATATGCATCATAACGCTGACCAGCCTTTTCACCCGTGGCATCGTAGCCGTATGCCGTTTGGAACCAGTGCCACGCATGGGCGGAATGGTTACTTACGCCAAAGCGAAGGCCGTTCTTGCGTGCCGCTTTCTCAAACTCCCCCACAATGTCGCGGCGGGGTCCCATGTTGACCGAGTTCCACTCATGATAGCGGGAGTTATAGTTGTCGAAGTTGTCGTGGTGGTTGGCCATGCAGACAAAGTAGCGTGCTCCCACCTCTTTATATAGCTTCACCAGAGCCTCAGGGTCGAACTTTTCGGCCTTCCACATAGGAATGAAATCCATCATACCGAACTCTGTGGGGTGGCCGAAGCGCCTGACGTGCTCCTTG
Organism: Prevotella sp.; assembly: GCA_051878735.1. Classification (GTDB taxonomy): domain Bacteria; phylum Bacteroidota; class Bacteroidia; order Bacteroidales; family Bacteroidaceae; genus Prevotella. The sequence goes on from JBJEKR010000046.1 coordinate 9,766, forward strand.
TACCGGCTCTGCTCCTGCTGATACATGCCTCGGGCATACCAGTCACCAGCCTCCGGTACGCACTGTAGTCCCCAATGTGCCCAAATGCCCAGTTTGGCATCGGCAAACCACTCGGGTGCTTGATAGTTTTCCGATAGCGACTGCCACGTAGGCTGAAAGATTCCCTGTTCCAGATCCAACGGACCTTGCGAAAAGACTGTCTGCGAACATATCACAGCAAAAAGCAATGAGGAAAAAAACTCCTTTTTCATAAGATTCTTAATTAATATAAGGTGAAAACGCTCCATCATCAACCACTTCTCATTGCTCGTGGCATTTGGCGGAGCAACCATGAAACTGCAACACGTGTGCCTCTCACTCTGCCTGTCGCGGCAGTGTGGCAAGGCATGACATCGCATCGTCACGTAATTCCAATGTCTGACAATATCTCATAATACAATAATTATTGATGTGATAAAATTCACTGCAAAGTTACTGTCTATCTCCCATAATGTCAATAGACAAAAATGACTTTGTATTGTATTACAAGTAGGTAAGTAGGTGTTCAAAATTAGTTTTATGTTTGAATACCTACTTATCGACAAAATAGTTATAATTTGGTTATTTCTTCTTCCGGCAAGCCTGTGGCTTTATGGATATCGGCAAGCGGCATGCCCATAGACTTGAGGTTTCGCGCGATTTCTATTGTTTTTTCGTTACGACCTTCCGCACGTCCTTTTTCCTCAGCAGTGTCAATCGAGTTCTTAAGGTCGCGATAGGTCTTGAGGCTGTCCTCGTATTCCTTCAGTTCCACAGGGGTGAACTTCGCTATTGCCGCCACCTGGAACAGGCGGTCGAAAATCTTGTCGCGAAGGGCGGCGGGACGCTCGGTAAGATTGGAGAGATTCTTCAGCGCATAGAGCCACTTGTCGTATAATGTCACAAGCTCGTCCTCGGTCTTGTTGAACTTTGCCACCTCGACATATATGAACTCCAACTTGTCGTAAAAGACACGTTTCGTGGCGGTATCACAGAGCTGCACCTGATGGCTTATTTCATTCTCGTCGAAAGACATGTCCTTCATATCGTAGTTGAGCAGGGCGACGGTATATACGGGATGCAACTGGTAGTCCCACACGCCGCCTTTCGGTGCCTGTTCGCGGATAGGGTATGTGGAATAATAGACGGAGCGATCCTTGAAGAACCTCTGCGAGGCGTTCTGCATCTCGACGATGAACTTCTCGCCGTCCACGCTTTCACAATATACGTCGAAGATTGCCTTGCGCTCGGTGTATATGTCGCCGACGTGCTCGGAGTTGCTGTATTTCAAATCCTTGATAACCTTTCGTCCGTCGAACAGGCTATTGAGGAAGTTTATCAGCAAATCCTTGTTGGGGGCTGTGCCGAATATGCGCTTGAAACCGAAGTCGGTGAGCAGGCTTATGTATCTTTCTTCTATTCCATCCATGTCATTATATGTATTATTCCGCAAAAGTACGAATTTTTTTTGAAATTTGCAACAGAATCTTCGAAAACTTTGCCTAATAACGATTATTCGCCTGCATTAAAGCCCCGATGAAGTGAAGCAAGGCTTTACATTATGACACTGAAACGCCTTGCCATTCTTAACGCTTTCTTGATATTCGTGGAGCCGAATGCCAATGCATTACGCTCTTCAATAATCTGCTTCTTGTCAAGCATTTTCTGTAAACCGCTCTGTCACTACTGTCCTATCACTCCGTGGATTACGGTCTGCTCGATGTCGCAGGTGCCTGCATACCTTTTCGAGACAGGAATGTTTGAGGCAGCGATACCCTGATGAATGAAAGAGAATCATTATCACCATGATTTCTGCCTTTGACATACGGCTGTCACGGTGGTATTTGCATTTTCCTTCTGCCTTAAACGTATATTTTGCCATCTGGGCATCAAAAACTTTGCAAAAATCATCGGCAATACAAAAAATTTCAGGAGTTCCCTTGAGCTTGCGAAAAACTTTGTCCTCGGTAATCATAGCGAAATTCTTTAGTTTCATTGTTCTTAGCAATTACAAAGTTACTAAAAATTTCGCTAATTACCAAATTTTCAACGATTTATAATTCATCGAACTCACGTTAAATTAACTTGTCAACCTGTTTTATGAATAAGACGATAAGTAGTCAACCTAAATAGTTAAACTACATTTCCGTTTTATATTTCACGACGTGAAATGTACGTTTCACGCCGTGGGATGTACGTTTCACGCCGTGGGATGTACATTTCACGTCGTGAAATATAACTCCGGCTACTCTTCAGGCAAAAGTTCCAAGCCGTTGTCGGTTATTTCTATAAGCCTACGTTTATACAAATCGCCGACAGCCTTCTTGAAGGTCTTCTTACTTACTTTGAAGCGGTCTGCTATCAGCTCTGCAGGACTCTTATCGCCAAGGTCGCAATGGCCGTTGTTGGCTTCGAGATAGTGCAGAAGCACCTCGGAAAACTCCTCAGTGTTGCGGCGGCCAGTGGGCTGGAGCGTAACGTCGATCTTTCCGTCGGGACGAACGCGGTCGATATATCCCTTCAGACGGTCGCCTGTGGTGAGGGGACGGAACACTTGATCTTCATAGACAAGACCAGCAAACTTGTTATCGACAATGACCTTAAAGCCAAGGTCGGTCTTTTGCCAAACGAGGACATCAACCTCGTCGCCGTGACCATACTGCGGCATCTCGGTACTGAGGAAATGCTCAACCTTTGCCGATGCCACTATGCGGTAGCTGTCGTCGTCGATGCCGACATGAACGATGTAGCGATTGCCCTTCACCATGCGTTTCTTCTGCTCGCGGAACGGACAAAAGAGATCTTTCATAAGTCCCCAGTTGAGGAAGGCACCAAACTGGTTGACCCACGCCACTTCAAGACAAGCAAAATCGCCTACTTTTGCCAAGGGCTGCAAGGTGGTAGCCACGGGACGCTCGTCTTGATCGAGATAAACAAAAACGAGAATCGCATCGCCCACTTTCAAACCTTCGGGAACATACCTCGTCGGCAACAATATTTCACCCTCAACGCCTCCGTCGAGATACATGCCAAAGTCAACTTCCTTGACTACCTGCATGAGATTATAATCTCCAAGCCTAATCTTCTCCATATCATCCTTTAATTCTTAACTCTTAATTCTTAATTAACCAAAATGTTTCCGTCCTTCATGTGTATCGTACGGTCGGTGATGGAAGCAAGCTGCTCGTCGTGAGTCACGATGACGAAAGTCTGTCCGAACTTGTCGCGTAGGTCGAAAAACAGTTGATGCAGTTCCTCCTTATTCTTCGAGTCAAGACTTCCCGAGGGTTCGTCGGCAAGAATGACAGAAGGGTTGTTCACGAGAGCTCTGGCAACAGCCACGCGCTGCTTCTCTCCACCGGAAAGCTCGTTAGGCTTATGGCTTGCACGATCGGCAAGTCCCATGAAGTCGAGCAGTTCCATTGCCCTCTGTTTTGCGTCCTTATGCGACTTGCCTGCGATATAAGCTGGAATCATGATGTTTTCCAAAGCCGTAAACTCAGGCAAAAGCTGATGGAACTGGAACACGAAACCCACATGAAGGTTGCGGAACTCCGACAATTTCTTCTGGCTCATGCTGCTGACATCTATCGAATCGACCACGACGCTTCCATCGTCGGGGCGGTCGAGAGTTCCCATAATCTGCAGCAGAGTGGTCTTTCCCGCTCCACTGGGACCGACGATGCTCACCACTTCGCCCTTGTCTATATGCAAGTCAATGCCCTTTAGGACTTCCAAAGAGCCAAAGCTCTTCCTTATATTCTTTAAGTCAATCATATCTTTTGTCTTTTTTATCTTTTTCAAGTTTCGCATGTCTCCGACATGCTGTCAGTTCACTACTCCTATCTTCTTTTCACCTTAAACCATTCAACCCACTTCAACAGTGTCGAGTAGGCACTCTCGCTATCCTGTCGCTGCGGTGCAGTAAACGTCATCACGTCTTGTGGCTGACCGTGCTGGTCGGGATAGAGAATGATGATACTGCAATCGGGGAAGCTCTCGCTCAACTCTATTGGCAACCGCTCGAAAGCCGGCTTGTAGCTGACAGTTCCTATTCGTGCAGTGACAACAACAAGCAAATGGTCGTCGTTGACCTTGTCTGCCAGTGTTGTCAGTTCCTTCCAATGTGCCAGTTCCTCAAACTCTGCCCTTACTTCCGGATGCCTGTTACGAATATAGGCTTCTATCAATTCGTTGGTCTTCTGCCTTCCATGAAATACCATTCGGCATCCCACATTGCTCGCAAGGCGCGAGAGATGCTCAATCCAACGATAGAAACCTGGCTCAAACTCCACCCTTGAGGGTACTGCCACATGAATGCGGCGAAGCGTACTGAGAGGCTTCTTGATGCGGCAAATCATTATCTGGCGGTTTATCTCAGTTATCAAGCCTTGGGTATAAACTCCCCAAAACGAATCGCTGGGCGAAGTCTTGCGATGCAAGCCCATGACAATTTCCGAGGCATCAAACTCCTTGAAGGCATGCTTTATGCCGTTGGCGATGTTCGTCGATAGGCGACTCTGCGTCTGCATCCGCACATCGGCGGAAATCGCCGTCTCTACGGCACGTTCCAGAATATTTCGTCCCTCCTTGCGGTTTCGGTTGCTGTTCTTGTCGTCATAAACCACATTCAATCCTATCAGTCCACGATTGAGACGCTTGTTGCGCATCATTATGGCAAGATTTACCAGTGTGTCGGCGTCCTCGTCGTGCTGTAGTGGAAGCAGTATTTTCTCGTCGTCGGCATGCTGCGTCTCAGCTTCCGCCGGATTAAGTTTCTCCTTAAGAAGAATTGCCTGAGCGGAACTATCTACCACTATGGAGCTTATGATACACGTAAAAAGAATCATCATCACCACACCATTGAGAACGTTGGCATCAAACACATAACTGCCGTCGGGCAGCATCATGTGCATGCCCACCATGGTCATGGCAATGCCGCCAGCCGCATGAGCCTCAGTAAGACCGAACATCATGTGGCCCGAAAGAAGAGGTGCCTTGAAGATGAAACAGGATAAATAGGCTGCAACAGCCTTGCCTATCGTAGCGAAGACAACCATGCAGATGACGACCCAAAGAGTTTCATAGCCATGAAAAAGGACGCTAATGTCTATCAACATTCCAACGCCGATGAGGAAATAGGGGATAAACAAGGCATTGCCAATGAACTCGATGCGATTCATCAACGGCGACACGCTGGGAATATAACGGTTTAGGGTCAGTCCAGCCATGAATGCGCCAAAGATGCCCTCCAGTCCACACATTTCCGACACTGCCGCACTAAGGAACAAGATGCTCATGGTGTAGATGTACAGCATCACGGCATCGTTGTAGTGATTGAAGAACCAGCGCGTAATTCTCGGAATAAAGAAGGAAAGAGCCGCACAGAATATTATAACCTTCGTGATGAACAATACCCAAAAGGCAAAGCCAGCCTCACCACTCGTCGAACCTACTATGGCGGCAAGAATCAGTAGCGAGAGGGTCAGAGCTATCATTGACGATCCGACACTGAGCGCAACGCTCGGATGCTTCTGAAGGCCAAACTTACACACAATGGGATAGGCAATGAGAGTATTGGAAGCGAAAATGCACGCCAGGAGCAGCGACTTCATCTCCGAATAGCCCAAAAGGAACATGCCAACGGCGTATGCCACACAGAAAGGTATGCAAAACGTGAGCAATCCGAATATGAGGAACTGACGCTGCCTCTTGCGTATGTTGGTTAGATTCATCTCCAAACCAGCAAGAAACATGATGTAGAGAAGACCCACCTTGCCAAACAGCTCAAACGACGAGTCGCGTTCGAGAATGTTCAAACCATATTGCCCCACGACGATGCCGGCAAGCACCATGCCTATGATGTGTGGAATGCGCAGACGCGACATCACGATGGGCGCAAACAAAATGATGCAGAGCACGACAAAGAAAATCAATGTCGGGTCTGTAATAGGGAAATATTGCGTTATACAAGGCATCTTTTTATGCTTATTTTCGTTTCTTTGTGCAAAGGTGCAAAAAAAATATCATATTTCAGTCATAATTCTTTAAAAATTAAAGGTTAATTGCATTAAATGTTGTAATTTTGCACCCGAAAAGGCGAAAAGGACAAAGAATTAGAACATTAACAACATAAAAAGAAGAAAGATATGAAAGTAGCTATTGTTGGAGCGAGTGGCGCTGTAGGACAAGAGTTCCTTCGCGTTCTCGACCAGAGAAACTTCCCTATGGACGACCTCGTATTGTTCGGTTCACAGCGTAGCGCTGGAACGAAGTACACATTCAGAGGCAAGGAGTATGAAGTTAAACTGTTGCAGCACAACGATGACTTCAAGGACATCGACATCGCATTCACTTCTGCAGGAGCAGGAACATCAAAAGAGTTTGCCGAGGACATAACAAAATACGGAGCGGTGATGATTGACAACTCAAGCGCTTTCCGTATGGACGATGACGTGCCACTGGTCGTTCCTGAGTGCAACGCCGAGGACGCCCTCAACCGTCCACGTGGAATTATTGCAAATCCAAACTGCACGACAATCATGATGGTTGTTGCACTAAAGCCATTGGAGAAACTGAGCCACATCAAGCGAATACACATCGCAAGCTACCAGAGTGCCAGTGGTGCGGGGGCGGCTGCCATGGCTGAACTGCAAGAGCAGTATCGACAAATACTGAACGACGAACCTGTCACCATTAAGAAGTTCGCTTACCAGCTGGCATACAACGTGATTCCACAGATTGACGTATTCCAGCCTAACGGCTACACGAAGGAAGAGATGAAGATGTTCAACGAGACACGCAAGATCATGCACAGCGACGTAAAGTGCTCTGCAATGTGTGTACGCGTCTCTTCACTACGTTCTCATTCAGAGTCTGTATGGATCGAGACCGAACGTCCTATTTCCGTAGAGGAGGCACAGAAGGCAATAGCTGAAGCTCCTGGCTGCACACTACAGGACGACCCAGCAAACCTCGTCTATCCAATGCCTCTTGACACGGCAGGCAAGGACGACGTTTACGTTGGACGCATACGCAAGGACCTGTCCGACGAGAACGGACTCACATTCTGGCTCAGCAGCGACCAAATTAGGAAAGGTGCCGCTCTCAACGCCGTTCAGATTGCAGAATACCTCATCAAGGTAGGCAATGTGAAATAAGCCAAGAACAAGCCTTTACACAAAGATATAGGAATCTGAAACCAAGTCTTCACATTGGCTTCAGATTCCTATTTTTAATTAAAGAAACAGATATCAACGCAAAAGAGAAAAACTATTCTTTTGCCATTCAAATGTATAAAGATAAGTCAATGGAAACACTTACTATTCAACTATCAATCAATGACTTGGAGGTTGATGCCTCTACTGGCAAAATTGTCATAAACATCAATGGCAACACATTGAAGACACAAACAACCGAACAGAAGTCATTCACAGATAACAACAAGAGAAAGTACAGTAAATCAAGATTCAGCATATTAATGGAAGACATGATTGACCTTCTGCTGTCGAAAGGCAGGAAAAGGTCTGCCGAGGCATACCAGTCGGCATACAACAGTTTTATGGCTTTCAGGAACAACAAGGATCTTTACTTCTACGAAATCAAGGCTCCCATGCTACAGAAATACCAGTTATGGCTGAAGAAGAAAGGACTGACAATGAACTCCATCTCGTTCTATATGCGAATTCTAAGAACAGCCTACATTCATGCCGTAGTAGAGAACCTTACGACAGACGCTCATCCATTCAGGAATGTATATACGGGCATTGCCAAAACGACAAAACGATCGGTGACATTAGACGACATGAAAAGAATAAGGAATTTCAAGACCAACGACGCCAACGTTGCGTTTGCAAGAGACATGTTCCTATTCAGCTTTTATACCCGAGGAATGTCGTTCGTAGATATGAGTTATCTGAGGAAAAGCGACATTGTCAATGGCGTGCTGCATTACGCAAGAAAAAAGACCGGTCAGAGTATTGAAATAGAATGGACTGAGGAACTGCAAGAACTTGTTGAACGAAATCCATCATCAAACGACATTTATCTGCTCCCAATAATACAAAAGATTAACGGCAAGGATAGAAATCAGAAACGCTACCGCCAAACAATTGTCAATGCCAACCTAAAGACAATCTCGAAAGACCTGAACCTTCCGATTCCATTGACAATGTATGTTGCACGCCACACTTGGGCAAGCTTGGCGCGCGACAAGGGTATTCCATTGAAGACCATTAGCCTCGCCATGGGACATGAATCGGAAAAGACCACACAGATATATCTTAAGAACCTCGACCTAAAGGCCGTTGACCGCGCCAATCGCGAAATAATTAATTTGATAAACAATTAATGCAAAAAAAAGAAGGTGCAATGACGCTTTGTCATGCACCTTCATCTTCTTTATCGTAATTAGTACTAATCGCTTTTATTTAACAGGAGCTGCTGCTGACGAACCATCGTAAGCCCACTTGTAGTAAGAGGCACCATGAACGAAACCAGCTCCAAAGGCTGTGAATATAAGATTGTCACCCTTCTTCAGGCGGCTCTCGTTGTCCCAAAGGGCGAGAGGAATGGTGGCGGCACTTGTGTTGCCATAGTGCTCGATGTTCACCATCACGTTATCCATCGGAAGATCAAGACGCTTTGCAACCGCCTCGATGATGCGCATATTGGCCTGATGAGGAACGACAAAAGCAATGTTGTCCTTGTTCAGATTGTTGCGCTCGGCTATGATTGCACAGTCGTCGCTCATGCTCGTTACGGCATAGCGGAACACCGTGCGACCCTCTTGGTAGAGGTAGTGCAGACGGTGGTCAACCGTGAAGTGTGAAGGTGGGCAGACAGAGCCACCAGCCTTGAGATGAAGGAAAGGCAAGCCTTTGCCATCGGTACGGAAATGAGCATCCATGACACCGATATTCTGCTCTTCGGTAGCCTCTACAAGGACGGCGGCGGCACCATCGCCGAAAAGGGCGCAGGTGGAGCGGTCCTTATAGTCGATAACCGATGACATCTTGTCGGCACCGATGACGATAATCTTCTTGCAGCGTCCACTCTGAATCATGGAAGCGGCAACGTCGAGTGTGTAGAGGAATCCGCAGCAAGCGCCCCACATGTCGAACGCAAAGGCATTCTTCAAGCCCAGCTTGCCCAAAACAATCGAGGCAGTGGATGGGAACTTGTAGTCTGCAGTCGATGTAGTGACGATGAGCGCATCGATGGTGTCTGGATCGACACCAGTCTTCTGCATAAGCTGCTTGGCAGCCTTACGTGCCATATAGGAAGTGCCGAGTCCTTCTTCTGTAAGGATTCGGCGCTCTTTGATTCCTACACGCGTCATAATCCACTCGTCGTTGGTGTCCACCATTCTCGACAGTTCCTCGTTGTTGAGAACATAGTCGGGAACGTAGCCTCCTATACCAGTGATTATCGCGTTTATCTTATTCATTATTCAGCTGTTTCTTCCTTTACGATAGCAACCTTACCTCTGTAGTAGCCACAAGTTGGGCATACAGTGTGGTAGATGTAGTAAGCGCCACAGTTTGGACATACTGCCAATGTAGGTGCTACAGCCTTGTCATGAGTTCTTCTTTTGAGTGTACGAGTCTTTGACTGTCTTCTTTTAGGATGTGCCATAATTTTTTAATTGTTTAATCTTTAATGTCTTTTAATTTCAATAACCCACTCCAACGCGGATCTATGGTTTCTTCCCCACCCTCAGCGCCACTTCGGTTGGCGGAATGCTCTTCAAGAGCCTTCATCATCTCACGATTGCATTTACCAGGTGCATGAACGTGCTTGATTGGGATGGCAAGAGCTA
>JBJEKR010000047.1:0-19524 GCA_051878735.1 Prevotella sp.
CTGGTTGCGATAGTTGTTTATCTCGTTCTCGATGTTGAACGAGCGGTTGACGTCGAAGTTGTCCTTGCGGCCAAGCAGCAGTACGTTCATCTGCGACAGGGCATCGTCGGTAAGCTCCATCATCTGGTGCATGTGTTCATACTGCGCCTGAGTGAAGTCTTCCTTGCCAGCCATCTTGCGACTGAGGGTGCGTGCGATGTTGTAGCAGCTGTCGCCGATGCTCTCCAGTTCGGAAATCTCGCGCAGCATGGCGCGTATCTTTGCCTTGGTGTCGTCGGAGAGGTGGGCGTCGCTCACGCCGTCGAGATACTTCGCTATCTCCATCTCCATGTTGTCGGTTATGCTCTCGTATTTCTCGATGCGAGAGAAGAGTTTGCCGAAGGCGGCATCGTCGTCGGTGGCGAGCAGGTCGCGCACAAACGAGTACATCTTGTGTACGCGCTCGGCAAACACCTGTATCTCCTTCTGCGCCTCCAATACGGAAAGCTCGGGAGTCTTCATGATGGTGTTGCCGCCAATGTAGGTGAGACGGAACTCTGCCTCGTCCTCATTTGTCTTGGGCTTTATCAGGCGGCACACGAGTCTCTCAATCTGCGGTATGAACCAGATGAGGATGAACGTGTTGGTGACGTTGAAGCAGGTGTGGAAGGCTGCCAATATGATGGGCAGTCGGGCGGCAAGCTGCTGCGTGGTGAGGCTGTGGTCGGAGGGATTGTAGCCTACGAACGAGCAGACCATGTTGACAAACGGATAGAACAGGCACAGTACCCACACCACGCCGATGACGTTGAACACGAGGTGGGCCAGGGCGGCGCGACGTGCCTGGGCGTTGGCACCGAGGGCGGCGAGGTTTGCCGTGGCGGTGGTGCCGATGTTCTCGCCCATTACCAAGGCAATGCCGAGGTAGATGGGCAGCACGCCGGTGGAGCAGAGCAGTATGGTGATGGCCATGACGGCTGCCGACGACTGCACGATGCAGGTGATGACGGTGCCAATGAGCAGGAAGATGACGATGGTGAGGTGGCTGCCCGTGTCAAACGAGCTGAAGAATTCTATCACGGCGGGGTTGTGCTCAAGGTCGAGTTCCTTGCCTGCCGCACTGAGCAGCACGAGCGAGAAGAACAGGAAAGCAATGCCGAAGAGGAAGTCGCCGATGTATCGCTTGCTCTTCGAGTAAATGAGCATGATGCCAAGGAAAAAGGCGGGGAAGACCACGGTGGTAAGATCGACGTTGAAGCCAAGGCTCATGATCCAAGCCGTGAGTGTTGTTCCGATGTTGGCTCCCATGATGACCGAGATGGCCTGTGCCAGAGTGAGCAGTCCGGCATTGACGAACGAGACGGTCATGACCGTGGTGGCCGACGACGACTGCACCGAGCAGGTGACGAACATACCCGTGAGCATACCGGTGAAGCGGTTGCGGGTCATCGTGGCGAGAATGTGGCGCAACTGTGAGCCAGCCATTTTCTGGAGGGCCTCGCTCATCACCTTCATGCCGTAAATGAGCAGTGCGAGCGACCCGATAATCTTAAAAAAAATCCAAATCGACATATTTTTACTTAAATTAGTTATGCTTTCTTTGTGATGTCGGTTTTTTGGCGTACCTTTACCCTCGATAAACCCTAAAACGAGAAGGAAATGAAACAAACAGTACAAATCCGTTGCAAAAATAATAAAAAAACGGTAAATATCAGCATCGGAAGCTCACTTTCTGAGATTTTTGATGAAATTAACCTAAAAATGGACTACGGACCAGTGAGTGCAAAGGTAAATAACAAGGTGGAAGGACTGAACTACCGCGTCTATAACAACAAGGACGTGGAGTTTCTCGACCTTCACTCTCACTCAGCGCTTCGAGCCTACACCCGCACTCTGTTCTTCATTCTCTGCAAGGCTGCCAATGACATCTTCCCAGGAAGGAAGATGGTGATAGACATTCCTGTATCGAACGGATACTATTGCGACCTGCAGCTGGGACGCGAGCCTACCAACGACGACGTGGAGCGCATCAAGACACGCATGAAGCAAATCATCGACGCACATTTGCCAATACACCGACACGAGTGCACGACCGACGAGGCTGTGGAGGTGTTCAGCGCCGTGGGCGACGAAGCAAAGGTGAAGCTGCTGAAAAGCTCTGGCAGGCTCTACACCATCTACTACGACATTGACGGATACAACGACTACTATTACGGTACGCTGCTGACCAACACCAGCCAGATTCACCTGTTTGACCTGGTGAAGTACTACGACGGCATGCTGCTGCGCATTCCATCAGCCAACGACCCGTCGAAGCTGGGGGAACTGACGCGACAGGACAAGCTTTTCGACATATTCAAGGAGCACCACCGATGGCAGGATCTATTGGAACTGCGCACCATAGGCGACCTCAACCAGGCCGTTGACAGGGGCTTTACCACAGGATTGATAAACCTTGCCGAGGCGCTACAGGAAAAGAAGATTGCACGCATTGCCGACACGATAGCCGAACGAAAGGGCGTGAAAATGGTGCTCATAGCAGGCCCGTCGTCGAGCGGAAAGACCACTACCTGCAAGCGACTCTCCATTCAGCTGCTCACCAACGGCCTGAAGCCGATAGGCATCTCGCTCGACGACTATTTCGTGGATCGCGACAAAACGCCGCGCGATGCCTCGGGCGACTTCGACTTCGAGCATGTCGAGGCTCTCGACATACAGCTGCTAAACCGGCAGATGAACGCACTAATGGCTGGCGAGGAGGTGGAACTGCCAAAATACAACTTCCAGACGGGAAAGAGCGAACGCAGCGGCAGGCGGCTGAAACTAAAGGGCAACGAAATTCTCGTGGTGGAGGGAATACACGCCCTCAATCCCATGCTCACGGCACAGATTCCCGAGGAGTGCAAGTTCCGTGTGTATGCCTCCGCACTTACCACAATACTGCTCGACGACCACAATTACGTGCCTACGACCGACAACCGCCTATTGCGCCGTATCGTGCGCGACTACAAGTATCGTGGCGTCAGTGCACAGGAAACAATACGCCGATGGCCGTCGGTGAGGGCGGGGGAGAACCGCTGGATTTTCCCCTATCAGGAGAATGCCGACGTGATGTTCAACACAGCCATGCTGTTCGAGCTTGCCGTAATCAAGCAACAGGCTGAGCCGTTGTTGGAACAGGTGCCGGAGAATTGCGACGAATACAGTCAGGCTTACCGTCTGCTGAAATTCCTCAAATACATACGCCCTATCCCCAACCGTCAGGTGCCGCCTACTTCGTTGCTGAGGGAGTTTCTTGGTGGCAGCTCGTTCAAATACTGAAAGGTGGCCTAACGCTTCCTCACTCCCATGCGTGCCTCGACCACGTTGACGACGTAGTCGCCCAGTTTCTCACACTCCTGGACGATGTCCATGTAGATAGTGCCAATGGCATAAGTGTAGAGATGGTTGTTCACGTCGTTGATGTTCTGGCTGCGCAGCTGGTTGCGGTAGTTGTTTATCTCGTTCTCGATGTTGAACGAGCGGTTGGCATCGATGTCTGACTTGTGACCAATGAGCGTGATGAGCATTTGCGAGAGTGCATCGTCGGTAAGCTCCATCATCTGGTGCATGTGTTCATATTGCGCCTGGGTGAAGTCTTCCTTGCCCTTCATTCGGCGGTTTATGGAGCGTGCAATGTTGTAGCAGCTGTCGCCGATGCTCTCCAATTCGGAAATCTCGCGCAGCATGGCGCGTATCTTTGCCTTGGTCTCGTCGGAGAGGTGCGCGTTGCTTACGTTGTCGAGATACTTCGCTATCTCAATTTCCATGCTGTCAGAAATGCCCTCGTATTTCTCGATGCGAGAGAAGAGCTTCACGAATTTGTCCTGGTCGGGTTCGCCAAGCAACTCGCGCACCATGCCGAACATCCGTTGTATGCGTTCGGCGAAAGAGTGTATCTCCTTCTGAGCCTCAAGTACCGAGATTTCAGGTGTCTTCATTATTCCCGACTGGATGAAGCGCAGGCGGAAGTCGTCCTCGTCGATGTTCTTCTTTGGCTTGATGACCTTGCACACCAACTTCTCAATCTGTGGTACGAACCACACGAGAATGGTGGTGTTGGCAATGTTGAACGAGGTGTGGAAAGCGGCAAGCACAAACGAGAGCTTGGCAGCATTGCGCATGAACAAGGGGTCGCCCTTGGTCATGGCGGCATCGTAGTTGACAAAGCCACAAACCATGTCGATGAACGGACGGAATACGCACAGGATCCAAAGCACTCCAAACACGTTGAAGAACATGTGGGCAAGGGCGGCACGACGAGCCTGGGTGTTGGCGGTGAGGGCGGCAATGTTCGATGTCACCGTCGTGCCGATGTTCTCTCCCATTACCAAGGCAATGCCCTGATATATGGGCAGCACGCCAGTGGAACAGAGTATCATGGTGATGGCCATGACGGCTGCCGACGACTGCACGCACATCGTCAGTATGCTGCCGATGACGAGAAAGGTTATCGTGGTGATGAAGCTGTTAGGGTCGAAACTGGCGAAGAAGTCCAGTACGGGCTGGTTGTGGGCAAGGTCCATGTCAATTCCTGTCTGCCGCAAAGTTCCAAGGCCAAGGAACATGAACGAGATGCCAAAGATAAAGTCGCCGAACAGCTTACGCCTTTTACTATAAATAAGGATTATGGCAAGGAAGAAGGCCGGCCAGACAAAGTCGGTGATGTTGAAAGAGAAACCGGCACTCATGATCCATGCCGTGAGCGTGGTTCCTATGTTGGCTCCCATGATGACCGAGATGGCCTGCGCCAGGGTGAGCAGACCAGCATTGACGAAGGACACTGTCATTACCGTGGTGGCTGTTGACGACTGCACGGCAGCTGTAATAAGTGCGCCCGACAGTATTCCTGTAAGTCGGTTGGTTGTCATCGTTCCCAACACATGGCGGAGCTGCGGTCCTGCCATCTTCTGCAAACTGTCGCTCATCGACTTCATTCCGAACATCAGTAGAGCAAGGGCTCCTATCAGCCTGAAAAATATCCAAATAGACATCTTAATTCATTTTTTTGACCAATCTTAATAAATCCTTAACTGAAGTTTCGCAGGTATTCGTAATCTCCCGATTGTAGGGGCAGACCGAAGCCCCCTCCAGCTCCCCCAAGGGGGAGAGAACCCGATGTCGGAACGACATACATCCACCGATTTAGCCCTCCGTGGTACGCCTTGCGGCGTCGGGCAGACACATCGGTCTGCCCCTACAGACGGCGGTCTTATTACTTGCGAAAGTTGAATCCTTAACAATAATGTAACCGATTTGTAACATATATTGCAAAATGTTCTGCAAAAGTAATGCAAATTGAGTTTAAAAACAACAAAAAGGTTTGATTGTTTTGCTGTGTTAGAGCTTGTTTTATGAAAAATTAATATAAAAAAGCGATAATTTCCGATTTTTTTTGGAAATTATCGCTTTTCACTTAAGGTGGGTTCTATAAATTCGCTTTGTTGTATTTATGCTTTTTAGTCGAGGGCAGATTTATAGAACTCACCTTAAAAAGGATAGTTAACCTACAGTTCAAAATCGAGACATACGCGCTGTACGGTGTAGGGACGCACCTTTGAGTCGGCTACGGCCACGTGATCTGGATGGGAAGCGTAATTCTTAAGTGCTTCGGCACTATCAAGGGTGGAGTCGAGCATCACGTCGCAGTTTGATGAGTCGAGCCTTCCATCGACATTCACCTTCACGTCAACAAGTCCGGGAACTTTGCCCATAAGGCCCTCAAGACCTTCCTTGATGCCTTTCTTCACTTGATTCTTTTGTTCTTCAGAAAGTTCTGGATTCAGTGTCCAGAGAATAATGTGCTTTACCATTGTCGTTAATATTTTTAATAATTTGAGTTTCGTAAGTGATTATTTTCAAGGAACTCTCTTGTCCTTACTTCTTCAAGAATGGAGCACAGCTCAGCAAGGGTGGTGGCACGGAGTATGGCTATTCGTGTCTTACGGAAGTCAGGAATGCCCTTGAAGATGGGCGATGCTGCAAGATGGCGGCGAGTGTGGAGAATGCCTCGATACTCGTCGATGCGCTCAACATTGATGTGTAGTTGCTCAAGCAGTACGTCGAGTTTCCAACTGTTGGTCATTGTGGGGTCAAGCTCGCAACCTTCGAGGTGGTCGCGAATCTCCTTGAAAATCCAAGGACGACCGAAGGTGGCACGGCCTATCATTACGGCATCGACACCATAGTCGGCAAAGGCGCGACTGACATCTTCGGGTGAGCAGATGTCGCCATTGCCTATGATAGGAATACGGATGCGAGGGTTGCGCTTCACTTCAGCTATAGGATTCCAGTCGGCTTCGCCGGTGTACATCTGCGAACGGGTGCGGCCATGAATTGTCAGTGCCGCAATGCCGCAGTCTTGCAGTTGTTCGGCAAGTGTAGGTATGATGATGTTGTCGGCTGTCCATCCCAGTCGGGTCTTTACTGTCACGGGCAGATTTACCGCCTTTACCACTTCGCGTGTGATGTCGAGCATGAGTGGAATGTTTTGCAACATGCCCGCTCCGGCTCCCTTTCCTGCCACCTTTTTCACGGGGCAGCCGAAATTGATGTCAATGAGGTCGGGCTTTGCTTGTTCAACAATCTTCGCCGCCTCAACCATGTCCTCTACGCTGCGACCGTAAATCTGTATGCCTACGGGACGTTCCTCGTCACTGATTGTCAGTTTGTTCATCGTCGATTTCACCGACCTTACCAGTGCCTCGGCACTGACAAACTCAGTATATACCATCGATGCTCCAAACCGCTTGCAGAGCAGTCGGAAGCCAATGTCCGTGACGTCTTCCATCGGTGCCAGGAATACTGGTCTATCTCCAAATTCTATGTTTCCTATTTTCATAATATCAAATGATAAGTTCCTCCCGCCAACGGTCTCACCACACCTGACATTTCAAGCTCGAATAGGAGTTGGTTGAGGGTGGAGATGGGGAGTCCGGTCTTGACAATGAGCGCATTGAGTTGAAGGTCGCCAAATCGTTGGAGAGTTTCTACTATGAGCTGTTGGTCGGGAGTGATTTCGGGGAACAACTCGCGCTCTATGCCTCGCGACTTGGCTTGGGAGAGAATACCGTCAGTCTGCCAACCCATTGCCGTCACGAAATCGTCGGCAGAAGTGAGCAGAGTGGCGCGGTTGTCGCGAATGAGGTTGTTGCATCCTTCGGAATATTTGTCGTTGATGCGACCGGGGAAGGCAAACACTTCGCGCCCGTAGTCCTGCGCTATGCGGGCAGTGATGAGACTTCCTCCACGTGAGGCTGACTCGACCACGATGCACGCGTCAGACATTCCCGCAACGATGCGGTTGCGGCTGATGAAATTGATGCGGTCAATCTTTGTCGCCGACATGTATTCGGTGAGCAGTCCTCCCTGGCTGACCATTCTATTTGCCGTGTCGCGATGGGCTTGCGGATAGAGAGTGTCAAGTCCGTGGGCGAGCACTCCAATGGTGTCGTACCCGTTGTTGAGTGCCTGTTGGTGGGCATTGATGTCGGCTCCATAGGCAAGACCGCTTACTATGAGCACATCGGGACAGAGGGTACGCAAGGAGTTGACGAACCGCCTTATCGCATCTATCCCGTACGAGGTGCAGTGTCGGGTACCTACAATGCTGATGACGTGCTTGGCGTTGATATTGGCATTACCTTTATAATATAGTGCTACGGGAGCGTCGGGGCAGTCGTTGAGGCGTTGCGGATAGTCGTTGTCGCCAAAGCAGAGTATTTCGATGCCGTGGTCGTTGCAGAAGGTCATTTCCCTCTCGGCAGTGGCGAGTGCATCTTCCCAGTCGCAGTTCACCATGTCTTTCAGACGCTGTGTGCAGTCGGGTACAATGGCGTTGAGGTCGTTGCGGTGTGCAAAGACCTCTTTCCCGTTTCCCGCCTCTTGAACAAGCCGTAGCAGCACCTCGGGATTGACGTACCCTATCTTCGTCAGCGCCAGGGTGTATAGTTTCTCTTCCTCTGTCATCTAACTTCTCACTCCTCTAAATATGCCTCAAACGCTTTGTCGTATTCTTCGCTTGGGGCCAGTCTGCCATTGACGAGGCAGACGATGTCGATGTCGCCATGGAAGCAGAGCTTCCCGTCGGAAGCACGGAAGATGTCTTGCATGAAGACATATTTCAGTCCTTCCTTCTTCAGTGCGAGACGCGAGATAAACTCGTCGTCGCATCGCAGTGGTGTCTTGAACTTCAAGTTCATCCTCGCCACCACTGCATCAACACCCTTGCGGTGCATTTCGGCGAAACTCAGTCCGCACTCTTTCAAAAAGAGATGGCGGGTGTGTTCGGTGTAATGTAGATAATTGGCATTGTTCACTATGCCTTCGATGTCGCATTCATAGTCGCGAACCATCATTCGTGTTTCAAATATGTATTTCATTGCTTCTTTAAATACTCGTATCCAATTCGGCATCGCAGACAGTCGCGTTTGTCGCAGTACATCATTTTCAGCTGAATCAGAGCTTGGGAGTCGCCGGCATTGGCAACTTCGAGTCCGCACTCGCGCCACATGCGTATGATGTGGTTGTTCTCCGCCTTCAGTTGTTCGAGAATGTCAAATGCACGGTCGCAGAGTTGTTCCTTGCACGAGTGGCGACCATAGGCGAAAAGCATTGGCACGGCAGTGTTTATCATCAGCAGGTTGATGGAGAAGGGCGACATGTTCTTGTTGTTATGTGGACTCTCGGCACCGAAGGCGTAGTGAGTGCCCCAATAGGGTGTGACGTGAGTCTCTAACAGCGAGGCAATTTCATCTGCCGTGGTACATTCTATAAGAGTGCTCAGCGAGAAACGGCGATTGTAGTAGAGGTTGGCAAGTTGCGAGATGCGTATGTGGGGAAAGTTCTGCGGGCGAAGTCTGAGGAAGCGCCATTGCTTGAAGTCCATTGGCGTTAGCGAGAACTTGTGTGCCAGATAGCGATATTCGCTTGCCATCTTCTGATAATAGGAATCGTTGAGAGCTGCCTGCTGATGTTTCGGCGGCACAGAAGCGATGTCGAGCAAGCCAGCTTGTCCCATGAACATTGCCTCAATCTGGAACAGGTCGTCGCGGTGGTGTGCCACACTGCCGAGATGGAGATTAATGCCCCATTGTTCGAAGGCCTCGCCGTTGATGCCGAACCCATAGTTTCGTGCCAAGGTGACAAAAAGTGCATCCTCCCACGAGCCGCCGAGCCTTTCGACGCGCTGGCTGATGGCCTCCGTCTTCTGCTCAAGACGTTCGGTTTCGAGTGCCGACATCCACGAATGTATCATTAGCCGCGTTAGTTGTGGAACAATCTTGTAGCAGGGAGGATAGTTGTCGGCGGCCATAAGGGTATGGTAGTTTTCCGACACATGTGTAGGCACGCCAAGTCGCAACTGTGGCAAAACCTCGCCCTTGGAGTTTACAACCTCGGCATCGATGGTTTCTGCCACATGCAGTATGACATTGTCGTAGGCAGTGTCGTGGTCGTGACCGTGAAGGTACCAGTCTTTGGAATGGTCGTGTATTTCTACGTTGCCCACCCATGTCTGCCCGTCGATTCTAATCTTGGCATTGAAGAAATCCGGTCCTGAGTTGCGGTTATGTAGTCCTGGATCGATAATCTCCATCGTGCGACCGTCGGTGGTTGCAAGCTCGCCGAGTGGAGTCATCTTGTGTTTCCAAACATAGTGCAAGAGTTGTTCCATAAACCTCCGTATTTTCACTTTTTCACCACAAAAGTAATCAAAAAAAATGCAAAATTAATAGCGAAAGTGCTTTTGTTCTGATTTTTTAACTGAAAACCAACGTATTATGCATAAAATTCCGTAACTTTGCACCGAAATTCAATAATAATAGTATGAAAATAGCATTAATAGGTTACGGAAAGATGGGCAAGATGATAGAGGAGATTGCCCTTAGCAGAGGTCATGAAATAGTATCCATTATCGACATTGACAATCAGGAGGACTTCGACAGTCCTGCTTTTGCCTCTGCCGATGTAGCCATAGAGTTTACTGCGCCGCATGTGGCATACGGAAACTATCTTCGTGCCTTCAAGCACAACGTGAAGGTCGTCAGCGGCTCTACAGGATGGATGGACGAGCATCGTCAAGATGTGGAGCGACTGTGCCGTGAGCAGGGACAGACACTGTTCTGGGCTTCGAACTTCTCCATTGGCGTTGCCATCTTCTCCGCCGTGAACCGTTTTCTGGCAAAGATAATGAACCAGTTTCCACAATACGATGTGGAGATGGAGGAAGTGCATCACGTCCACAAACTCGACGCTCCAAGCGGAACGGCGATAACGTTGGCAGAGGAGATTGTTGCCGACGTTGACCGCAAGGCAGCGTGGACGAAGGGAATTTTGCTACGTCCCGATGGAACAACTGAAGGCACGAGGGAAACTGCCGCCGACCAGCTCCGCATCGACTCCATTCGTCGCGATGAGGTGCCGGGAATACACAGCATAAAGTACGACTGCGATGCCGACTGCATCACCATCACACACGATGCCCATTCCCGTCGCGGCTTCGCACTCGGTGCAGTCCTCGCCGCCGAATATACGAAGGACCACAGCGGCTTGCTGACCATTAGTGATATGTTTACATTTTAAAACCAATGGAAGATTTAAAAAAGAAACAACTGAACATGAAGGTGCAATGGGCTAAGTTTGCCGTCGTTCTTGCACTTTACATAGCATTTCTCATTTGGGTGAAGAGCTGGCTTGGCATCATTGTCATTCCTTTCATCTATGATGTCTATATTACAAAGAAGATAAAGTGGCAATGGTGGAAGGATGCCGAGAAGCCGGTGAAGTTCGTCATGTCGTGGATTGACGCTCTCGTGTTTGCTCTTGTGGCTGTCTATTTCATCAATCTCTTCTTTTTCCAGAACTACGTCATTCCGTCGAGTTCGTTGGAGAAGTCGTTGCTTACGGGCGACTACCTTTTCGTAAGCAAGGTAAGCTATGGTCCACGCATTCCTGAGACTCCACTTACCATGCCGTTGACTCAACACACGCTGCCAGTGGTCGATTGCAAGTCGTATATTGAGTGGCCTCATTGGGACTACCGCCGTGTGAAAGGCTTTGGCAAGGTTGAGCTTAACGACATCGTGGTGTTCAACTATCCTGCCGGCGACACACTCTGCTCGGCACCGCAATACCAGAGCTACGATTTCTATGGAATGTGCTACAGCATTGGCTATCAGCTATATCCGCAGCGTCCCAATCCTGACTCGCTTACTGCTGAGGAGCGTGTCAAATATTTCAATACCCTTTATGAAGCAGGACGTGCGGAACTGCAACGCAACTCACAGGAATATGGCGAGATAATAACTCGTCCTACCGACCGCCGCGAGAACTACGTGAAACGTTGCGTGGGACTGCCTGGACAGACACTGCAGATAAAGAACCGTATAGTGTATCTTGATGGAAAGGCCAATAAGGAACCAGAGGAAGTGCAATATAGCTACCACGTGAAATTGCGTCAGCGTCTGCCCGAAGAGATGCTCAAGGAACTGGGGATTTCAATGGAGGACCTGCTTAGTCTTAACTCAGTAGGTTATATGCCTCTAACAAAGCGTGCCGTGGCGACACTGTCGAAGCGAAAGGACTTGGTTGAGAGCATTGAGATAAACACCGATGCCAGCGACTTGGAGATTTATCCACTCAACGGCAACATGCACTGGACGCGCGACAACTACGGTCCGATATGGATTCCTGCGAAGGGAAAGAGCATCGACCTGACGCTCGACAACCTTGCAATCTACGATCGTCCGATAAGGGTTTACGAACATAACGACCTGCAGATACGCGACGGAAAGATTTTCATCAACGGGAAAGAGTCGAAATCATACACGTTCAAGATGGACTACTACTGGATGATGGGCGACAATCGCCACAATTCTGCCGACTCGCGATATTGGGGATTCGTACCTGAAGACCACATTGTTGGCAAGCCTATATTCATCTGGTGGTCGAGTGATCCTGACCGTAACGGATTTTCTGGCGTGCGCTGGAATCGCCTGTTCCGCTTCGTTGACAATATAAAATAAGAGTTGAGTTTTAAGAAGATCATTATTGCCATTCTTGTGGCTGTAGTTGCTCTCTTTGCATTTAGGGCATTGGCATTGACCGTCTATACTATTGAGGGCACCGCTCTTGAGCCTGACTTCAAGAGCGGCGACCGTATTATGGTTAACCGCTGGAGCTACGGACTGCGAACGGGCGAGACAAATGGTCTTTTTGGCTACGGACGACTGGGGTTCAGTATGCCTAAGCGTGGTGACGTCATTGCCTTCGACAATCCTTCGCCTTATGTCGAGGGTGTGTTTGTTGGCAGGATAATGTCGCTCCCTGGTGATACGCTTACGACATCACAAGGTCCTTTCCTCGTGCCAGGTGTGGCAACTTGTGCAAGACAGAATCTCTTTGTGGTGGAAATGGGCAAGAACCATCAACAAGTGACCATACCGGAATCGAGCATCATAGGACGGATTGTACTCGTAGTTTACAATCATGATGACTCGCAGGCTTTCTATTCGGGATTCAATCCCGACAGGTGGATGAAAAGAATTAGGAATGTCGATTTTTGATAATGCTTTTGCTATCTACAACATATTTCGGACCAGTGCAATGGTATCAGAAGCTCAATACGGCTGAAGAGGTCATGCTTGAGGCTCATGAGAACTACAGCAAGCAGACCTTTCGCAACAGATGCGTCATTGCCACGGCTAATGGACTGCAGTCTCTTACCGTGCCCGTAGAGCGACCAGAGGGCATTGAACTTAACCGCTGTCCCATTCGCGACGTCCGCATTAGTGACCATGGCCGTTGGCGCCAGTTGCATTGGAATGCACTGCAGAGCGCCTACAGTGAGTCGCCATTCTTTGAGTATTACGCTGACGATCTGAAACCATTCTTTGAGAGGCACTACGAATTTCTTTTCGACTTCAATTTGGAGATATGCAATAAGTTGTGTGAGTTGCTTGACGTGCGGCCTTCAATAAGGCTAACATCGGAATATGTCAGGCATGACGATCTCGCTCATGGCGCCGACGATTATCGCGACAGCATAGTGCCGAAGCATCCAAGGCACGATGAGGCTTTCGTCCCCCGACCATACTATCAGGTATTTCGACATAAGACGGGCTTTTTGCCTAATCTTAGCGTTCTTGACCTGTTGTTTAACATGGGACCTGAGGGAATATTCTGGTTAACGTAAAAACATAAGAATTGTATGGACAAGAAAAGTATTGTTGATCTCAGCATGAGGCTGACACAGGTTGAGCACAACGGGACGGATTTCATTGATGGTGACGTGCTCCTTAGCGATCGACTGAACAAGGCCTCGATGCCTACCAGTCCTCGACGGCTGACGTTCATACTTGTAGCGCTTTGCACGCGTGGCGAGTGTACGCTTACGGTTGATACGCAGAAGATGACCATTAGAAAGAATGACTTGGTGATAATTTCCGATAGGCACATTGTGGACAACTTCCAGTCGAGTGACGAT
Source organism: Prevotella sp. (assembly GCA_051878735.1). Classification (GTDB taxonomy): domain Bacteria; phylum Bacteroidota; class Bacteroidia; order Bacteroidales; family Bacteroidaceae; genus Prevotella. Next base: position 13,502 of record JBJEKR010000047.1, read on the forward strand.
GCCGACGGACTCGTCATGGTACTGTCGGTAGATTTCTTCTACGAGGTGGTTAGCAATGTCAGCGACGTGTCGATGCTGTTCTGTTTCTCTCGCCAGCATCCAGTGGTAGCACTCGATGACAGCGAGGTCCAACTGTTTCGCAGCTATTTCTTCATGCTGAAGGAAAAGGTTGGAGCAACACACAACCGCTTTCGACGCGACATCGTGCGCACACTGATACTTGCCATGTTCTACGACTTTAGCAATGTCATCGTGAGAGTACAGGAGACGGAAAGTAGGAAACAGACACGGGCCGATGTCATCTTTACCAAATTCATACGCCTTGTTGAGCAGCATTTCCACCATGAGCGTAGGGTAGGGTGGTATGCCGAACAGCTTGGCATCACTCCGAAATATCTTTCCGAGACAGTGAGGAATGTTAGCAACCGCACACCAAACGAGTGGATTGACAGATATGTGACGCTCGAAATTCGTGTACTTCTGAAGACATCGGCATTGTCGGTGAGAGAAATAGCAGAGGAACTACATTTTCCCAACCAATCATTTCTGGGAAAGTTCTTCCGCGAACATGTAGGTGTTTCGCCCACAGCTTACCGAAAGCAATAGCATATCTCTCACCTCTCACTTCTCTTCTCTAAATTCCTCTGCCGCCGCTTCAAGCATCTCGTACCATTCTGCACCGAAGCGTCGTATCAAAGGTTCTTTGAGGAACTTATAGACAGGAAGGTCAAGTTCCTTACCCTTCTTCACAGCTTCGCGGCAAACGTTCCAACGGTGGTAGTTCAGTCCTACGAGTCCGTTTTTCAGCTTTACCTCCCTGATGGGGTAGAGAGCGCAGCTGATGGGTTTGCAGAAGTGTGCCTTGCCTGTGCGGTAAGCCTTTTCGAGGGCGCAGAAGCAACAGCCATTCTCGTGGCAGGTGAACACACAATCCTTGCCGCCAACGATGCTGGTCACGAGATCGCCTTCCTCGTCGGTGTATGCCACTCCTTGTTTGTCTATCATTGCCTGAGCCGATGCCGACAGTTCGTCCCATACCACGTCGAGCGAGTCCTCAATGGCTGCCACTTCGTCAAGCGTCACTGGTGCACCAGCGTCGCCCTCAACACAACATTCGCCCTTGCAAGCGTCAAGGTCGCAACAAAACCTTTCGGTCAATATTTCTGTTGTAATTAATACGTCGTCAATTTGGAAAAACATAATTTCTTCTCTCTTTACCTTCTTAAACTATTACCACTTTATCTCTTGCATACCATGCTCACGCAGGTAAATGTTGGCACGTGAGAAATGGTGGTTGCCAAACCATCCTCCACGGTTTGCCGACAAGGGCGAAGGGTGGACGGACTGTAGAATAAGATGGCGCGAGGAGTCGATGAGTGATGCCTTGCTGCGTGCATAGCCTCCCCAAAGAATGAACACGAGATTGTCGCGATGGGCATTGAGTGCCTTTATGGCGGCGTCAGTGAACTCCTCCCATCCCCTGCGCTGATGGCTTGCCGCTTGATGGGCACGCACCGTCAGTGTGGCGTTGAGCAACAGCACTCCCTGTTCAGCCCATCGAGTGAGGTTGCCGCTTGCAGGCATCGGTGTGCCTATGTCGTCGTGTATCTCCTTGAAGATGTTTATCAGCGAGGGAGGAAAAGCAACACCGTCGTTCACAGAAAAGCTGAGGCCATGTGCCTGCCCTGGCTCATGATATGGGTCTTGTCCGATGATCACTACCTTGACCTTGTCGAACGGACAGAGGTTGAAGGCGTTGAATATTAATTTGCCTGGTGGATAGCATGTGCAGCTTCCATATTCTTGACGAACGAAATTCGTGAGGTTGATAAAATACTGTTTGTCGAACTCCGCTCCAAGTTGCTCTCGCCACGTCTCTTCTATCTTGACATTCATGTTCGTTTTATTGCATAATTGTTGATATGAAGTGCAAAAATAATGTATTTTCATCGTTTTTCCAAAGGAAATGCACAAAACTTGCTTTTTTTAACGTGTTATTTGTCACAACATGAAAAAAATCCATTAACTTTGCCGACAGATATTTAATCCCATAAATATGAAGAAAAGGAACATAAGGGCATTTATCGCGCCCATGGCAATTGTCGCACTCGTAATCTCGTGCTCCGACGACTACTTTGACCAAGGTAGATACGAGGAATTGATTGAGAACAGTTTCCCCGTTGAAAATGTTGATACTCTACACTCTTGGAACCTAATAAGGAAAATAACAGCCACTGTTGACCTGTCATCCTTACCCGAGTCCGAGTATGTTGTGAATGTTTACGACACCAATCCTTCCAATCCCACTGCAAGGAAAATCACCACCGCTTCAATACAAGGGAAAGACATTATAAAGTTCTCTTTGCCCAAAGGAAATGTCGTAACGCAACTTTATGTCATTGCCGTAGGTGGAGGGAAATGTGTTGTCGATGGATATTTCGATATTGTCGGCGATGGTGTGAACATTGTTCCAAACGTCTCTTACGATGCGGATTTCAGTTTGTTCCCCGCTACGTCGCCTGTAGAGTACACCTATTGTTTCGAAGAGTCATTTCCACAGGGTGGTGACTTCGATTTCAACGATTGTGTAATGGGAGTGAGCCTGGAGAAGAGCCCCAAGGCTCTAAATGGCAAGGGTAATTTCCTCGACATCACCGTTCGTCTGCGTGCCGTTGGAGGAACGAAGAACATTGCAAGTTCGTTGCGTCTTGTGGGAATCAATTCTGCGCTGGTTGTCGATACTTTCGTCATAACTCGCAAAGGCTGGGATTTCTTCAAGTATTCCGTGGACTATCTGGAAGATCCGGAAGGGAAGCTAAAGCCGACAAACATCGGCGACCTTAGGATTGACCTTTTCAACGATGCGCATTTCGCCATCAATGGAGGTTCGCTTGACGAGACCGGAACTATGGTGCCTCATGTATATATTAACACAAAAAATGGACAAGGTGACGAACTAGCGTATGACTACCTTACCTTGGAGCCGAAGGAGTCAACATATAGAGTTGAATTCAAGGACGATTTCCATTTCAATGATTTCTCTTTCAGCGACATCGACCTTTTCATAATCACAGCCTATAATGCCTCATTCTGCGAGACTCACATACCCAAATATTTCGGTCTTAGAGTTTTAAAGGATTATCTTTACAATATAGATTACATACCATGGGCACTGCTCATACCAGATGTGTTCCGCTATCCCATCGAGGGGAAGAGTATAGGAATGTCGTGGGTAGGATACAACTATTACGATGGAGCATATCAGAATGGACAACATTCGTTTGGAGCCTGGGCTTCGGATAGGAACAACGTCACTGCACAGGATTGGTATCTTTATCCCTACCAACCGTTGGTATATCCTGCCAATTAATTGCTTTTATTTACCATCCATATACTCCCTGTCTGCAAAGCATATATTTGCCGAGCAGGCAGGTTTTTTAATGTGTACATTTTTATAAAAGAAAAGCGCAAGCTACGGCCCTCACGGGTTAACTTGCGCGGATAGATTCTATTAATGATGCTTTTATGATGTGTTATTATCACTATAACCATATTTTGATATCCTTGACCTTCAATCAATCACTTGGCATTGATTATTCAGCCAAAAATGTTATTGCTGTTGCAAAGTTAAGAAAAACTTAGTAAACGGAAAAGACTTTAACTGATTTTAACCTCAGTTTGTTGCTTTTTACATTTCTCTGGAGAAAAATAAGCGCAAGTCATACCCTCTCGGGCAAACTTGCGCTAATAGTGATATCTATAAATTATTTAGCATTGTCTAAATCATTACCAAAGTTTTGAACTGTCGGCTGAATTAACCCAATCAATGTTATTCGCATCGCTGCTCCAATTTGCAAACTGCGGATAGGCACTCTGTATAGGCTCTTTTTCCTTCGGCCATCTCCATGTGCCTTCAAGCAACAGCATTTGTGGTGCGGTGCCTACTTTTGGACTTGTGATGGTTACCGCCGTGCCTTGACCCTCAACGGTAATGCTGAATTTGCTCATTCCGCTTGCCAATGAGAAATCGGCTGGAACAGTGATTTCAATGGGATTTGCCGTTCCTGTATGACCAGCACCTGTATTTATCATCGGATAGAGACCATTGCTTCCTGCTGAATAGCCCAAAAGCTGATGGATCTCACCGAGATTCTTGCCGTCAAAGTAAATGTTGGCAGCATAAATACCGCCCGCAGCCTTTGGCGTCACCTGCATGGTTGTTGAGCCGGGAAGGTGATTTACTGAGAACACAATGTCGTTGAAGTCATAGTCGTCAGTGCTGCCAAGGTCCTCGCAGGCTACTATCCACTGGTCGGGGGTGTCTTCCTCTGGTATTGGGTCTGGGATTATTTCATCCTTGAAGTTGCCGTCGAGTATGAACACGCAGTCGTTGTAGTCGAAATCCTGGCTGTTGTAGGCTGGAGCGTCCTCAAATCCAATTACAATCTTGTCTTTTACCTTGAACGTTGCTGCATGTGAGGTTGCGTATGTCGATGCGTCGAAGCCTGAATAATAGCCGTTATTAAAAGACCTATGTACGTCATAGTTCATGTCTGCAAATGAGAAAGCGGTATATTTTGCATTTATATATCCATTTTCACAATATGCATTAGGTATAACAAAGAATGAAATCTTTGTCCCAGCAGGGAATGTCTCGGAATAAACGCCATTGCCTACAGGATAAAGCAACTTCATTTCTGTGTGTACACTGGAATAGACGATATTCTGCATATTTGGAATCAACACAAATTTATCTGCCAACTTCTGTGGGTCAGACGTTGTGTTCCATTCTATTGTATGTGTGTTGCCACTTGATGTATATCCATTTTCCTCAAGCCACTTTCTGGTAAGTTGCTCTTCTTCAGGCATTGTATTGTTCACACTTTTGTCTGTATAGATATAATATCCTATAGCTGCAGAGTTACTTGTTTGACCGTATGCAAAGGTTAATGTGATAGGACCTGATTCTGTGACAATTAAATCAACATCTTGTATTATTGTCGAGTAATAGTCAGATTTCTGATTTTCGGGTATAATGGTTTTTATAGCATCAATTAATGAAGCGTCAATTTCAACGGAATTACCTTGTGCTCCATTTGATACGTCATAATATTTGTCATGCCAACGATTGTACATCGTAGTGGGCTTTTGATAGTCGTACTGCATTTCTGGATTCTTACCATCTCCACCCCATTCATTGTTTCTGTCGCTTGACCAAAGTCCAGTGGCTACGTAACTGCCTTTATCGACATTAGAAAATTCCACAGCAGTCCTACTGCCACTTCTAACACCAATAGATCTTGTCGTGCCGTTGCCAGTGAAATCCACGTTGTATGTGCCGCTTTCGTTGTATGCCATGGTGCGAACGTCGCTCTTTCCATTGGCGTCCTTAGCCATGAAATATAGGGCGCTGCCCTTTGGAGCGTCGAAAGTATAGCTGCCGCTATTGGTGAATGTGGCGAGAAGCACTCCTTCGTTAAGGTAAGGATTTCCACTATATACGTACACTGTACTGCCTGAGGATACCGTAATGGTTGATTTCACTTGGGTAGCCATGTTCCAGTCTTGCTTTTCATCGATAGGACCGAACGTTTCTTCCCAACTCTTTGAATACTGTTGTGATTGATTCTTGTAATAGGCCTGTTCGTCGTAAACATTCTCCCCTTTTGTACAAGAACCCATGATGACAATGGCAGACATAGAAGCCATCATCACTTTGAAATGATTTCGATACATGCACATATTTTTTAATGTTTAATTGTTAGTTTGCAATAAATAAAATAATACTTTATGATTTCTTCGCTGCAAAGTTAAATAAAATAATATAATGCATAATCACATGTTAACGATATTTAACCGTAAACGTTTCATTAGAATGATGTTATCGCAGCCTTGAGTCTTTTCTGAAAACAAGTATGCAATTCTTTGTTCTTCTCACTCTTTCATAAATATTTAAAGTGAGTTCGATGAAATTCCCTTTATAATGCGCCAATGACTGGGAGTGTGGGCGTCTCGCCCGCACC